>NZ_JBXAXY010000006.1:0-68058 GCF_056782015.1 Dellaglioa sp. CoH-57-MRSF-17
TGTCAAGAATTTTTTGAATAAATATTCATTTCTTCTTGCCGTATCAATCAGCTTTATTAATATACCATCTGGTATATCTCATGTCAACACTTTATTTGCGATATTCATTATCGCCTCAATAGCACTTATTAAATATATCAGCTTTCTTTTTCTTGGTCAAGTCTATTTCTGTGAATATCTCTTAATTGTTGGCTTATCCAAAAATCCATTTTATCATCTATTGCTTTAAACCCTGTATCTATAGACCTATTTGTCCAATAATATTTATGTTTTATTTTAATACCTGTACTTTTAAGATTACTATTTTGTTTAGTAAAATTTCTAATTGAAAAACTCATTTTACTGTTATATTCATCAATATCAATAATCCTAACCGTAATTTTTTCATTTATTTTTAAATAATTCAATATGTTATCCACATAACCGTTATGGCATTCCGAAATATGGATTAAGCCTTGAACTCCATCCGCAATTGTTACAAAAGCACCATATGATTGAATACCTGTTATAGTTCCTACAATAATTTGTCCAATTCTATATTTCATTTATACTCCTCAATCTTTCGGTAAAAACGGCCAAAATAAAAAGGACTTTCATCCTCTTTATTTTGTTACTATCATATCTTCAATTACAATTGGTTCAACTGGTTTATCTTGCATAGCTGTTTTTGCACCCGCAATTTTATCAACAATGTCCATTCCACTAACAACTTGTCCAAATACTGTATGATGAAAATCTAACCAAGGAGTTCCACCTTTTTTATATTCTACGACTACCTCTTCAGGATAATTTGCATCCTTTAATTGTCCAATCATCTGTTCAGGAACATTCGAATTTTGGACAATAAAAAATTGACTACCATTTGTTGATGGTCCAGAATTAGCCATCGATAAAGCACCTCTTAAGTTAAAAAGTTCAGAAGAAAATTCATCTGCAAACGATTTACCCCAAATACTTTCACCACCCATTCCAGATCCTGTTGGATCACCAGATTGAACCATAAAATCAGAAATCACTCGATGAAAAATAACGTCTTTGTAGTATCCATTTTCTGAAAGTCCAATGAAATTTTCTACCGTCTTAGGTGCTTGTTCTGGAAATAATTGAATCGTTATATCACCGTAATTCGTAATCATTTTAACTTTTGGTCCAACTACATGTTCTAAGTCTAATTGTGGGTATGTCATAACTATGTTCCTCCTATTCAAACTTTATTGATTCCATTGTACCCAATTTCACTCTATTTTACTATTACTTTATATTTTTTATGCGTTATACTATTATAATGCTATTAAATGGAATGCTAGGAGACTGTTATGACAACAAATGAAATATTTGATATTACTATCATTGGTGCCGGACCCATCGGACTATTTACTTCAACTTATGCGCACATGCGCCAAGCTAAAACTCAAGTTATTGAAAGTCTTCCCGACATTGGTGGACAAGTTGGTACATTATATCCAACGAAAAAAATATATGATATAGCTGGATTCACTGGCATATCAGGTGAACATCTAATTAAGGAACTTTCAAGGCAAGCTCACCAATTTGACTTTGACGTTAAATTAAATGAGACCGTCTTAAATTTCGAAAAAGAGAATGATATTTTTAGGATTCAAACTTCTAAACGGGTTACATATAGTAGAACAATTATTATTACGGCTGGAATTGGTTCTTTTCAGCCACGTAAATTAAATATTGCTAATTCAGCAACATTCGAGAATGAATCATTATTTTACAATATTAGTGACCTTTCTAAATTTTCTCATAAACAAATTGCTATTGCTGGCGGTGGTGATTCTGCTATCGATTGGGCAAATGAGCTATCGAACATTACAAAACAAATTCATATGATTCACCGTCGAGATAACTTTAGAGCTCTAGAGTACAATGTCACAAAACTCAAAAAAACTGATACTATATTTGAAACTCCCTTTTCGATACAATCACTTTCTAAAAAGAATGGTCGCCTTGAAATTTTGCTAAAACATTCTAAAAATAATCTTAATAAAACGATAATTGTTGATAATTTACTTGTGAATTATGGCTACTTATCCGATAATAAAATTATTAATGCTTGGGGTATAAATATGGATAAGAAACTAATCTCGGTAAATTCTGAAATGGCAACTTCCATTCCCGGTGTTTTTGCCGCAGGAGATATTGTTTCATACCCTGGTAAAATAGCACTAATTGCTTCAGGATTTGGTGAAGCACCGACTGCCGTAACTAGTGCCCTAAATTTTATAAACCCAAATATTAATCGAACTATTCATAGTACGCAACTAATGAATCCACATTATTAAAAAAATAGAACTTAAGGGGTATTTAATATTATGTCTGTCATAAACTTTTTTATAGATTTTGTTTTACATATAGACACACACTTGATTAGTATTGTGAACAACTTTGGAAATTGGACCTATCTTATCTTATTTTTTATTATCTTCATAGAAACTGGAGCGGTTATTTTACCTTTCCTACCTGGTGATTCACTTTTATTTGCAGCTAGTGCTCTAGCAGCAAATTCAATTTATCATTTGAATATTTGGATATTTGTAATCCTCTTTCTTGCTGCAGCGTACATGGGAGACTCACTAAATTTCTTTATTGGAAAAAAAGTAGGGAACTCAATTTCAGATCATTCATTATTTAATAAAATGATTAGCAAAGATAGTCTCGATAAAACAGAACAATTTTTCAATAAACATGGTGGACCCGCAATTATTTTAGCAAGATTCATGCCTATTATTCGTACGCTTGCTCCCTTCATCGTTGGTGGTAGCGGATTTAAGTACTCTCGCTTCTTACGCTTTAGTCTAATTGGCGGATTTGCATGGGTCACCATTTGTTGTTCTGCTGGATTTTTCTTTGGAAACATTGCAATCGTACAGGAACATTTTTCTTTAGTCGTATTGGGAATCATACTAATTTCCTTAATTCCAGCTGTATTTAGTGGTATTAAGTCAAAATTAAGTAAATAACTAGCTATTAATATCCCACCCTTTCTATCTTAATCTAATAAAAAAACGAGACGCCATTTTCACTGGTGTCTCGTTTTTTTAATTACTACGTTTAATTTCTCTCTTACCAAAGTAAATACCAACTAAAAAGAACATCTCAATTAGACAAAAGACCATTAGAAAACAAATCATAAAAAAATTTTCTGGTAATGCCAAAATGATTGGATCTAGTTTAGGATTAAATATCCAATCATTATTTCTAAACACGAGCTCATGAAATAGTATAAAATAATGATCAAAATTAAAGAAAAGTAAAAATACACTAAGAAAAGGAACAGTAATAGCCATCTGAAAAGGTCTTACCAATTTCCATAATTCCTTTTGTTTTGTTAATTGACCAATAAATATTATTGCAATAAATCCTAAAATTAAAAAACAACCATAATTAAACTGCACCAATTGTTTAACATCATGATAATGTTGCATCCCATTATATGATGAAGGCAATATCATTTTTACTTTATTTACCCAAGGATAGTTAAAATAGTCTAATAAATTATTATAATCAGACATTAATTCTGATTGGTTTAACCCAACAATTTTATTCAAATGTGATTGCTTGATAAAAATTTTATAAACAAACGTACTATTAATTACCAATATAATAGAAAAAGAGACAATCGCTAGATATAAACTTAGCCACTGTCCCATTTTTTTAACGCGCTCTATCATTATCAAAGTCCCAATCATCAAGTGAATCCAATTGAATAGTTGGTTGAACTTTTTTAGATGCCACTAAGTTTTTTGTTGAAACGCCCGTATAGACTAACATTGTATCAACCCCAAAGTTAATTCCGGCTTTAATATCTGTCATGTAGTTATCTCCAACCATCACAACTTCACTTTTCTTCAAGCCAAGTCTTGATAGGGCTTTTTCCATGATGATAGTTTCAGGTTTACCAATATAAGTAGCTTCTTGTTGTGTTGTACATTCAACCATCCTTACCAGCGATCCAGCACCAGGAAGTAGTCCACGTTCATTCGGAATATTAGTATCAGCATTTGTTCCAATAAATTTAGCACCACGTTTGATTGCTAAAGTTGCCATTTCAAATTTATGATACGTAACATCGGAATCTAACCCAACAACAACATAATCAGGCGTCGTTTCCTCAATAATAAATTTTTTATCCATAATTGCTTTCTTTAATCCGTTTTCACCAATAATATAAACACTTCTTTTATCAGGGTTTAACGCATCTAGATAATCTGCAGTTGCAAGTGCCGCCGTATAGACTTCTTTCTCAGTTACATGTATATCAAAATTATTTGCTAAATTATTGACAACATCAGCTGGTATTTTAGTCGTATTATTAGTCACAAATAAAAATGCAATATTTCTTGCTTGTAGAGACTCGATAAATCGTTTTGCTGCCGCAATTTTTTCTTTTCCTCGATAGATTGTACCATCTAAATCAATCATATAACCTTTATATGCCATTATTATCACCTTGCCTATTTAATTATGCTTTATCTTTTTGCCTAATTACAAATTCGTGTTTCTTTGTTCGTTTTGTTGCCGTTTTTAAATTATTTTTTTGTGGTTTTACTGGTTTAGACTTGTTTAATGGTACTTTAGTTTTTTTATTTTTTATTTGATATTTTTTTTCAGTTGTGTGCGCCCTTACTACAGGTTTTCTTTTCTTACCAACTGGTTTAACTGTTTTTTTACGTTCTTTAGGATTAGAAATTGGTTCAGGTTTTTGAATTTCCAAATTGTGCAACACAAAATAAGAACATCCAAAATTACAATATTCATATAAATAATCTTCAAGAGTATCGATACATTGTGACCGATATGCCTTTTTATTCTCGGTTTTATAAAAACCTCTTAATCGAAGTTGATCATATCCCCAGTCTCCAACAATATAATCATATTTCGTTAAAATTTGGCTAAATCGTTCCGTTAATTTTTCAATTTCAAAACCATCTCTATAATTGGAAACAAGATCATATGGACGGTTATCGATTAGTACTCGGGTTTCACTCTGTCGAACAACATCACTAGCATAAGCTTTAATTTTTTCTGCTTTTATTGCAAGTTGCTGTTCTCTCTTTTCTTTCTGTGCTTGATTCAAATCTCAAACCTCCTTTTACAACTTTAGTCATACTTCATTATACAGAAAATTCTAGTTTTAAATAGTCCCCAACGTAATCTCTTAAAAATTTCTTGCCATTTATCGAAATTTCTCCGGTTATTTCTATGGTTGGAAAAAACGGTATATACATAAAATGATCAACTGTTGCAATAGTATAATATGCATCCAAGTCAATTTTTTCGTTATGATATATAAGGTCCCCATTTTCTTGTTCTACCAGTCCATCAATCACTACTTCACCAAATAATTGGCCTCTAAAACCCATCCCTTTAATTGGGAATTTCTTAAGAAATGAACTATTCTTTTTAATTTCTTGTACTAATCGCCATAGATTATAACCAGTTAATTTAGCAGTAATAACCCGCATTGGGTGTGGCAGTGTTTGATGCAGGTCATTTTTTGTTACAAATCCTTTTTGTAAATTTTTCAAAAATAATCCACCATTTAACATTGCAATATCCGTTTTTGTACCCGCTTCGATGGCTTTCAATGATGTCTGCATTAATGCTGAATTTTTAGTCCATGATGCTTCTAAATCTTCAGGCAATTTTGCAACAACTTCAGATGTTAAAATTTTTTCTCCGCGTAATCTATATTCTGCTATTTCGTCTTGGTCACTTATAACTTCTGCTAAACTTTCTGTTTCAATTACTTTAGCAACTTCTTTTCTAATTTTATGATTTTCAAGTTCAATCGCTACTTCGCCCACGTACATCCCCCACTTACCAGCTGCGGCCAATAATGATTCATTAACTTTTTCACCGGATTTCAATAAATGATGTGTGTGGCTTCCTAATACAATATCTATCTGAGGATACTTTGCAGCTACTTTTCTATCTACAGGTAAACCTAAATGTGATAACAAAATAATAACATCTACTTTACCTGCTATTTTTTTTAAAAGTGAAGGTAAAACGGTATCAATTTGATTAGATTCCCAACCATTCATCTCATACGTCATTGGAAATGGTGCTGTCAAGGCAATTATTCCAATTTTAGTTCCAGCTGCAGTTTCCATTATTTTATATTCTTTGGCCCATGCAGGACGATTATTAACTTCTCCATCTACCACGTTATCAAGGATAATGTCGAATTTTGCATTATCATATAAATGTTGTAATTGGCTTCGCGAATTACCAATACCTTCATTGTTACCAATTGTCGCTGCATCATATGCTACAGTATTCATTAATTCAATATTGGCTTTGCCATTTGTAGCTTCCGACAACGGGTGCACACGATCAATTGCATCTCCAATATCAAAAGTTAAAACAGTTTGATTTTGTTTTTCAAGCTTTATTTTTTCAGATTGTAAAAATCGCCTAATTTTAGGCCAATTTTCTAAATGTGAATGAATATCATTTGTATGTAAAATCGTTATTTTTTCCATTAGTTTATATCCACCTTATTTTGATTATTTACTGACTTTCTTTTCACTAACTATATTATTATGGTTGTCCTAAAGTTCTTTTCTAACCATCAAATTCCTAATAGGTGGGTTCAACATTATTAGTTATACTATATCCTATATTATACTGCTTACCGTGTCCAAGTGAATTTATATGACCCTTTACAAAAAATAGCATGCAGAAAATAGTATTGCTCGCGCTGAAATTAACTATTAAATTGTAATGTTTTTAGAAGCAAAATCAAACAATATTTTCAACAATTACTTTTAATTTGTGCCCTAAGTATACAAAAAAAGACCCTCACACGTGGTCTTTTCAGCAAAAATTTAATTTTCCATCTTCATTTGAACACTTTTAATAACATAGAGTACAATTAACCAACCAATTGAAGCAATCAGCGCAATTAATGTATCAGGTTTTAAGCATAGCACAATACCTACAAAAGTTAGAAATAATAGAATTAAATAATTTGTAACAGGAAAGAAAGGCATTTTAAATACTAGCATTGATTCTGTTTTTTCTAGTTTTATTTTTCGTCTATACTTCAAATGTGCAATTACAATTGCTCCCCAAATGAACAAGAAACAAGTCGTTGCAATACTTGAAATAAATGTAAATACCGATTCAGCCATAAACATATTCAGTACGACTGAAATTGCAATCACAAGAGTCGAAAATTGTAATGCAAATGCAGGTACTTGATTATGTGATAACTTACTAATTTTTTTAGAAAATTTATTTTTTTTATTATAATTAAGCGAGAACAACATTCTACCTGTACTAAATAAAGACCCATTACAAGCTGAGGCTGCAGCTGTAATTACAACAATATTAATAATGCTGGCTGCTGATTTTATCCCTATATTTTCAAATACTTGAACAAATGGACTTTGTGATTCCGAAATCATATTCCAAGGATAAATCGCCATAATTGCCAATAATGATCCTACATAAAACAAAATAATTCTTAAGGGTATTTCATTAATTGCTTCTGGGATAACCTTTGTTGGGTTTTCAGTTTCTGCAGCTGTTAATCCTACCATTTCAATACCGACAAAACTAAACAGTACCATTTGAAATGACAAAATAAATCCTTTAATTCCTTGGGGGAAAAATCCACCGTGACTTACTAAATTCGTCAAACTGGCATGCCCAGCTGAAGTTTTAAAGTTTACCACTACCATATACACGCCAATACATATCAACACAATAATGGCAATAATTTTAATGAGTGCAAACCAAAATTCTGTTTCACCGAATAATCCCACTGTAACTAAATTTATTCCTAAAAGAATAAGGAGCATAACCATACCAGGAATCCATTGCGGCAAGTTAGGAAACCAAAATTTCATATATAACCCGACTGCGGTAATTTCTGTCATTGCAATTGTTACCCAACAGACCCAATATGTCCATCCAGCAACAAATCCAACCTTTTCACCTAGATATTCATAAATAAAATCAATAAATGAATGTGCATTCACATTCGATAACAGTAATTCACCTAACGAACGCATTAAAAGAAAACATGCAATTCCGGTAATAATATATGCCAATAAAATAGATGGCCCAGCCAAATGAATAGATTGACCTGCTCCCAAGAATAAACCAGTCCCAATTGTTCCACCAATTGCAATTAATTGAACATGTCGACTTTTTAATCCTCTAACATGCTGATCTTCTGAACTTTTTTCTGCCATTAATATCAAACTCCCTCTATAGTAATTAAGTAGATTATACATGACACATGTTAATTTCTAAAGAAATTATTCTTTTTATAATTAAATAAAAAAAGCGACTCAAAATATGAGTCACTTTACTTATTATTAAAGTTGGCCTTTATCCACTTATCTAACGTTTTAACAAAGCTCTGAAATAGTTCTTCACCCTTTAGTGATGGGAAATCACCTAATAGTACTTCATCAACTTGTTTACTACCTTCGCCATGTTTCTGTAAAATCAAAATAGATTTACGTGAATTAGCTGAACTAAATAATTCCACAGGTAAATTGAGCATACCTTGAAGATATGCATTTGATTGAATGTAAACGAGTAATTTTTTTGCTTCCTCTGTTTCAAATAAACCAGTAGGAACAAGGTATATGCCAAAACCGCCATCATTTAAGTATTTGATTGATTGTTCTATTAATAAATGATGTACATATGAATGACCTTCAGTTGCATGTGTAGCAAAATGGGTAACTCTTTCATCTAGAGGGTAATAACCAATTGGTAAATCAGCAATAACAACATCAGATTTTTTTACAATTAGGTCATCAACCGCATCTTGGTGAAATAATTCTAAATTTAAGTGTTGTAATTGTCCACTTAACCCTGCAATTGATAACATTGTATCATCATTATCAATCCCGTATGCTTTTGAAATCTCAAACTTATCAGCAGCCATTTGATTCAAAATCGTCGTCAGTAAGTTCCCTGATCCCACTGTAATGTCCAATAAACTAAACGATTTTTTTGTACTTATTAATTTTTCTAATACAAATGCAACTAAAAATCCAATTGTATCTGGTGTTATTTGATGATTAGGTTGAATACTTTCTTGTCTTGTTGCCTTCAATAAAACTAACTGTACAACTTTACGTACATCTTCTGACGATAAGGCATTCAAATTCATTTTTTTATAAATCTGATTCAAAATTTTTACATCTTGCTCACTTGGTAATCCATCTTCTACGTGTACAGATTTATTATCTAACAAATTATTGCTAGTCTCAATAAATGCGTCCAAATAAGTGATTTCTAAACTTTTTTGTAAAATATCAATTGTTTCATTAATCTGATTAAAGTTCATTTCTATTTCTTCTAATGACATAAAATCACTCCTTGAATTTATTTGCTCGTTTCAGTTTAACGATTTTTAATTCTCAATTCAAGTTAAGTTTCTTTTTTATCATTTTTCTGAAAAAGAATATCGATTACCATTCTTCAAAATAACCTGATAGGCTCCTTTTTGATATTCAACAACACCATAATTATAAGTATATTTTTCTTTTAGATTTTTTGCTTTTTGATTTAAAATAGTCATGTTTTTCATAGTTTCTGCTTGATTATATTGGCATATTTTCTGATAACTAGTGAATTTTGCTTGGAAATATATCAGTTGTCCCAATAACAAACCAATTAATAACATTAAACAAAATATGGCTGATACAACTAAATGTCCGTTTAATAATTTGATTTTTCGCATCTTAATCCTTTTTTTCCATAGGTATTACCAATTTTAAAGTCTTATTTTGGTGTTCTTGTTTGATTTTTAAAAATAGAATTGGTTCATCGTATGCCACCGAAAATGATTTCACATGATATAAAATTGGTATATGACCTCCTGAAAATCCAATAAACTGTATCATTTCATTATGCTGACTAAGATAGTAGCGAGCTCCTGTCTTATTATTTTTTAATGAAATTGTATATTGACCAACATCTATTATCTTCAAATCTAAGTGATCTGACTCCAATAATCCGATACATTGCTGTAACGAAAAATCTCTATCTCCGCTAATTTCTTGGTGTTCATTTGTACATAAGTGCCAACATGTTGTCATTAGACTAAGAGAGATGATAAATATACCTAATGCAATAATAGTTTCTAACAAAGAAAAACTTTTCATTGCAATTTAATACTTGTTAAATCATTTTCAGACTTAATTCGAATTTCAGACATAGTAGCACATTGTAATTCGCCATCAACTATTTTTGATAATTTACTTGTCGGATGAATGACTAATAATTTACTGATTTCTTTCAGATTTCTTGTAGTTGTTGTTTTATGATTCCAATAATCTTCTTGTTTCTGTAATGTGTGATTGGTCTGTACATATAATCCAAAACCTGATGCGACAATAGTTAAAGTCATAATAGCGTCAGCTAACACAATTCCTGACATTTTACGCACGTTATTCGACATCCTTTCTAATAAATTGACCCCACCCAATTTGAAATACTATTTTTTGATTTCTATTTGGTAATGTGGATTTAAAATTAACTGTTTTACCAGTGATTTGCCCACTTTTATTTATTTTTATCGTTACTCTATTTTTAACTGTCACAGTCTTCGGATAGTCTAATTTAATTTTACTATTGCCATTAATAATGGTCATTTTATCATCATTAAAATTAATACTATTAGGCATCCGATTCATCGGTGCCTCTACCACTGCACTTTGCCAAAGTTGTTCAAAATTTTGCCAAAATTGTTTTTCTTTAGATATCGCAAGTACTTGATCCATTGGCCCCATTAGCAATAGACCACAAATACTAGTAATTGCCAACGAAATAAGCATTTCAAATAAACTAAATGCTTTAAATTTAGTTTTCTGTTTTAACAACATTATTCGAGATAATAATATGATTATCTTTTGCTTCCTTTTCTTGCTTTTCAGTTAAATATTTTTCCGAAACTAAATCAGCAAAATTTATCGATTTATTATGCGTTTCATTTTCATACAAATCAACCTGCGTTTGGACGACGCTAACTAACGCTTCATCATTAACCCGTTTAGCACCTGCTCTTTGATGTCCAATGTTAGGTAATATAATCAACATTAGAAGTGAGATAATAAATAAGACACATAGCATTTCAACAAGCGTAAATGCTTTTAATTTTTTTCTATTTTTTTTCATTGAATTTCCTCCATAGTTTGATACATAGGTAATAATATTGTTAAATACAACCCAACAATACAGGCCGCTACAATTATGAATGCAACTGGCTGTACATAAATCATGATTCTTTCGACAGATGACTCAAATTTACGATAAGTTAATTCCGAATACATTAATAATTCTTGGCTCATCACATCTAACGTATTACCTTTTGCGAGAAATGTCGTTATCTCATTAGGAAATAAAGGACTTTTATCGATCATTTGTTTTGTACTCCCACCATTTTCAAAATGATTCGTTAACTGTTTACCTAACTGATATAGTAAAGATTTTTGATCAAATTGATTTAAATAATCACATATTTTATTCAAATTTAAACCACTTGCTAAAAGCAGACCCAAATTAAATGTTAAATAATAATGACAATAATCCCGATAAATTTTACCTACTATGGGGACCTGACAATACCAAACATGCCTGTTCATCGTACTTTGTTTTGAAACACGAATGATAATTTTTATGATATATCCGATAAATAGACTAATTACGACAGAGATAATACTCTTCATTAAAATCATTTTAAAGTTAGAATTTGATGACGCACCTAACTGACTATAATTTATTTCAGGCAAAATAAATTGTTGGATTCCGATATATAAGACAACCAGTAATCCCATCAGAATCATTGGGTATTGCATGAGTTGCTTTAACTGTTTCTTTTGTTTTACTCTAACCGTCATCAATTTTCCGAGTTGTTTAATACTTTTATTTAATCCGCCATATTTTTCAGAAATCGTAATTTGATAATACGAACTTTTTGAAATATACGGCTTGATACCTGTTGAGAAGGGTTCACCACTTCTTAACTTGGATTCAATTTTTTGAATATCTATTTTCCCAACTGGAAATAATTTAGTCGCCGTTGTTAAAGATTGCCTGAGCGAAAATCCCGAATCTAATAAGTCTGCCAAGACTTCGAAAAATTCACTTTGTTTTTGAATTGACCATTTTCTTCTATTTAAAATTATTTGCTGTTTCAATTGTAATAATATTTTTCTTAATACATTGATCAAGGTTATCATGCCACCTTTCTAAAGCTATTTTTTGATTAAATGTTCCTTCAAGAACAGACTCTAACTTTTGACCTGTTAATATATCAAATAGTACACCGCTTCCACCTTTCGTTGTTTCAATTAATCGCTGATAACTTACTGCCTGTAGCGTTCTATTGAGATCATCTCGACTAACGCCAAGATTTTCAAGTCGTTTAATTGTTCCTACTGCATTTCTTGCATGTACGGTACTTAAAATTAAATGACCACTCATTGCAGCTTTAATTGCAGCATTGGCAGTGACTTCATCCCTGATTTCACCGATAATAAAAATATCAGGATGGTGCCTCAATCCAACTTTTAATAATTCCGCATATGTCATGTTTGCTTTATCATTAACCTGTAATTGAATAAAATTAGGATTTTGAATTTCAACTGGATCCTCAATAGTTAATATTGTTCTTTGATTCTGAATCATTTCAGCCAGTTGGTACATTGTCGTTGTCTTACCTGAACCCATTGGACCTGAGAATAAAATTAGCCCACTGGACCCACATGCATTTATCAACTGCTGAAATTGATTTGGTAAAAGTTGAAGTAACGGTACATCGGTATTCGAATAAATAAATCGTATAACAATCGATTCTCTACCTAAAAAATCGCCAACACTCGAAATTCGGCAATTTACCTTTTTATGTTCTATCTGCCATTGAAAAGTCCCAAACTGCGGCCGCCTAGTTTCGCTCAGAATCATATTTGCCTTAAATTTAAGAAAATTATTCATTTGTATCATCTTTTTTTCTGAATATACATTAAGGCTATGATAGTTATTCAACGTTCGATACTTAACTAAGCATCCCTTGGCACTTGGAATTATATACATATCACTTGCTCTGTTTTTAACACATATTTTAATCATTTCTTGTATTTCTGTTTCAATCATCTCAATATCCCTCCTTTCCATATATTTAAGTACGCAAAAAAAGCCAAAACATTTAATTTTGGCTTTTCATATTTTTATATTTAATTAATTTCTAACTTTTTAAGATGACTTATCTCTTTATTATAGAGAGTATCTTAATCTTCGTCTGCAATATCACCAGCATGGAACACTTCTGAAACATCATCATTTTCTTCCAATGCATCAATCATATGATGGAATTGTTCAATTTTATCTTCCGGTACTGGTACTAGATTTTGAGGAATCATTACTAATTCAAATGTATCTAATTTGTATCCCTTTGCTTCTAATGAAGCACGTACATCTGGTAAATCTTTTGAATCTGTATAGATTTCAAATAATTCTTCTGATGTTTTCAAATCCTCAGCACCAGCATCAATAACATCTTCAAACATAGCATCTTCATCAGTATCTAATTCTTCACGAGAAATAACGATGTAACCTTTACGATCAAACATGTAATTAACTGAACCTGTTTCTCCTAAATTTCCACCATTACGTGTAAATGCAATACGAACTTCTGAAGCAGTCCGATTACGATTATCCGTCAAGGTATGAACTAAGATGGCAACGCCACCAGGTGCATAGCCTTCATATGTAATTTCTTCATAATCTGCACCTTCTGAACCAGACGCTTTATCAATAGCACGTTTAATATTATCTTTTGGCATATTTGCAGCTTTAGCTTTATCAAGCATCAAACGTAATGAGGGGTTCGAATCGGGATCAGGACCACCACTTTTTGCAGCCATGTAAATTTCTCTCGATAATTTTTGGAAAATTTTACCACGTTTAGCATCTTGTGCATTTTTACGACCTTGGATGTTATTCCATTTTGAATGTCCTGACATAATTCCCTACCTCTTTCCGAAATGTTTCTGAATTTTTACTTTTAACCGTTTATTATGATATCAAAATAATAGCTTAATATCAACCTTCTTCACGAGAATAGGACTGAACTAGTTTTCTTTAGCTTTTTTGTGCCGATAGTACATTAAAATTAATATCGTCAAAATTACACCTGTTGTTGCACCAATTGTATCAAGTAAAACATCTTGGATTAAGGGCGTTCTGCCACCTGTAAAACTTTGGTGAATTTCATCAAGTCCTGCATATAGCGCTGCACAAGCAACTGCAATAAGCCCACTGTAACGCCAATACTTAATTTTATTTTTCACTCCCAAGAATATGAAGCTAGCCATAAAGAAATATGTCATAAAATGAGCAGTTTTACGGATGAAAAACTCAACTAATTTAAAATAACCAACATGGTTAAAACTTTCATCTGCTCCAGCATAACTAAATGAAATATGTGACAACATACTTTCAAATGGTTTACCAGCTAAATACTTTTCTAAAAAAGGAATAGATGTCTGCTGCTTGTACGTTTCCGAAGAACTAATAAACAGAATTACAATAATTAATAAGGCTAAAACAAAGTAAATATTATTTTTATTTTTCATAAAATTTCCCATCCAAGTATAATAAAAACTTGATTTTCCAAATATAATTTAGAAAACCAAGTTTTTTATTATATTATTTTGTTGAAGAACGCTTAATTAAGCCATATGGTAATTGGATTGTTTTTTCACTAACTTCTTCTTTATCCATTAATTTTGTTAATAATCTCATAGATACAGCCCCTAAATCGTATAAAGGTTGTGTTATTGAAGATAATTTGGGTCTAACAATCTCAGTCAATTTTGAATCATTACTTGTAATAATTTCAAAATCTTCGGGTACACTCAAACCAGCATCTCGAGCACCATTCAAAACACCAACAGCTAATTCATCATCACCAACAAAAGCAGCAGTTGCATGACTTGAAGAAATTGCTGGCCATAAGGTTTCGCCAGCTCGATATGAATAATCTGTTTCAAAAATTAAGTCTTGATCAAATTTTATTCCGGCTTTTTCAAGAGCTAATTTATAGCCTTTTAGTCGGTATTCGCCATTAATGGGTTCATCCATTGAACCTGAAACAAATGCAATACGTTTATTGCCATTATTAATTAGATCCGTTACTGATTCCATTACAGCTGCAATATAATCAATATTAACACTACCTAATTCTCCAGTAGGATCAACTGAACCTGAAAGGACAACTGGTGTACGACTTCTCTTAAGTTCAGCACGTAATTCATCAGTAATTTGATTTCCCATAAAAATAATACCATCAACTTGTTTAGCTAATAATGTATTTAATACTTGCACTTCTTTTTGACCATTTTGATCAGAGTTAGCTAAAATAATATTATATTTATACATTGTTGCAACATCATCAATTCCACGAGCTAATGATGAAAAGTAAATATTAGTTACATCGGGAATAATAACCCCAACTGTTGTCGTTTTCTTACTTGCCAATCCTCTAGCAACAGCATTAGGTCTGTAATCAAGTCGATCAATAACTTCCAAAACTTTTTTTCTTGTTGCAGGTTTAACGTTAGGGTTACCGTTAACCACACGTGAAACAGTTGCCATTGAAACAGCTGCTTCTCTTGCTACGTCATAAATTGTAATTGTTTGTTTATCCATTAGTATTATTTCCTCTCATTACTTAAATATCAAGTTTTCATTCCGTTTTCAAGCACTAGAATAATTTAGCAAATTTTTAAGACAATTGCAAGCGTTTTTACCTTATTTTCATGAAAATAATTTTTATATTATGAAAATTTCAATTTTTAATTGTTATGAAAATTTCAATATTTAATTGTTATGTCTTACTTATGCTATAATACAGTATACTATTGTAAAGGGAGAGATTTCATGTCACATATTGCATCTTTACAACAATGGCTTGCCAATAATGGTACTGACATTGCTTATATCAACGATCCAATGAGTATTCAATATTTTACCGGTTTTGAAAGTGATCCTATTGAGCGCGTTTTAGCTCTCTTTGTATTTCCTGATCAAGACCCATTTTTATTCACACCCGCTCTTGAAGTCGAAGCTGCCAAAGATACCGGCTGGAAATATCCCGTTTATGGTTATCTTGATCACGAAGATGCTTTCGCAATCATACAAAGTGAAATAAATAAACGTAAAAATTCACCAAAGAAATGGGCTATTGAAAAAGGCAGCCTAACAGTTGAAAGATATGATGCTATTAGTCGTATCTTCCCAAGTGCTGAATTTGTAGCTGATGCAACAAGCTTTATCGAAACACTTAAAGTAATTAAAACACCAGACGAAATTGAAAAATTAAAAATTGCTGGAAAATGGGCAGATGTTGCTTTTGAAGTTGGCTTTAACGCTCTTCAAGAAGGCAGAACTGAACAAGATGTTGTTGCAGAAATTGAATATGCAATGATGAAAAAAGGAATCATGCATATGAGCTTTGACACTATTGTTCAAAGTGGAAAAAATGCCGCTGAACCTCATGGATTTGCAAAAAAGGATCTTATCCAATCAAATGCTTTAACATTATTTGATTTAGGTGTTATCTCAGATGGTTATATTTCAGATGCTAGTCGTACTGTAGCATTCGGTAAACCAAATGAAAAAGCATTAGAAATTCACAAAGTTTGTCTTGAAGCGCAATTAAAAGCGCAATCTGCTGCTAAACCAGGTATGATTGCGGAAGATTTAGATAAAATTGCTCGTGATGTCATCGTCAAGGCTGGTTATGGTGACTACTTTATTCATCGCCTTGGTCATGGTATGGGACAAAGTGAACATGAATTCCCTTCAATTATGGAAGGAAATAAAATGGAACTTAAACCAGGTATGTGTTTCTCAATAGAACCTGGTATTTACATTCCAGGCGTTGCTGGCGTTCGTATTGAAGACTGCATTTATCTAACTGAAAACGGTAATGAACCATTTACAGTTACACCAAAAACATTAAAAACAATTGAACTACACTAATAAAAATAAAAACCCCTAAAGTTAGAAAACTTTAGGGGTTTTTATTTTTAAATATTCCATAAACTACGAGTCTTAACTAAAATAATAGGTAACCATATGCTACTCCTTTTCGAACAACATGTGGTTACCTATTATTTTAAAGTTAATTAATTCAAATAGTTCGCATTAAAAATTGTGGTACTCATTTTACTTTTATTTTTCGCCTGTCCATCCATCTGGATAAATTGTTTCAGCTTTGCCTTCTGCAGCATCAGCATCTTTAGCTTCGCCAAAAGCACTCTTGCTATCAACATAGATGTCTTCTTCAGCTAAGTCTGAAAACTCATCTGTTAAATCAGTCATTTGTTCAAATATATCGTCTGATTCCATAGCTAATTTGTTTTTCAAATCGTTCTTTGCATTAATTAATGCATCTTTAGCATTAACATACGCATCCTGGCTCATTAATAATTCACTTTTTTCAGAAAATTTATCACTTAGATTATTTTTCATTTCATCAAAATCAACCATTTTATCTTTTAAATCAATACTAGCGTCTTCAGCGTAAGCCTTATACTCTAACACGCGATCACGTACATCTAAAGCTTTTTCTTCCAAATGTTCTTTAATATCTTGTTTCGTTTTTTCAGAAATTAATTTAGAAGCTGTATACGCGGCAACCCCACCTGTAACTACCAATCCTAATAAAAATTTTTTTGACATAACAAACCCCTCCTTGTTTTAAACTTTTCTATTTTTATAAAAACTAAATGCCTTTTTACCAACATTAATGAAAGCTGAAGAATCTTTAGCCCTCTTTGACGTCGCTGAAACGTGTGTCATTAATCCTCGACTTGCATCATTCAAATCAGACACACTTTCACTCAAATCAGCAACAGCCTGAAATAAAGGATCAATTGTTGCTACTTTACCATTTACATCGTCTAATAAAATATTTGATTTTACGAGTATATTCTCAACTTCATTTGATAAGCCATCAACATCGCTGGTAATAGATGAAATACTTTTATTCACTTCTCCGAGTGTTCTCATCATTCTCATAAGAACGAAAATAATGAATAGGACTAAGACCGCGAAAGCAACAGCGGCAATTAATCCTGCAATTTGTCCACCTGTCATAATAATTCCTCCTATTTACTTACGTACATTAATTCAAAATCTACTTATAGGATAGCATTCGAACCTAAAAACTGCAATTGATAACATACGACAGTTTTGTATTTAAATTACACATTAGCCCACATGTTTGCTATGATGATATCAATAAATTAATTTAGGGGTGATCGCCATTTTAAACAATCTTTTTTTAGAGCATTTCACAAAGGACAATTTACTTTTAGGGACATTACTAAAAACCGTTACAAAACAAAGTACTTTCCTTTCACGTTACATAGCTCATATCGATTGGGATGCCATTATTAGTAACCTAGTTGAACTAGTTTTTTCTCTTGTTTTCTTTTCTTTTCTATTTATCCTTATAAATTGGATTGGAAAAAAAATCATTCGTCGGACATTTAATCAATATCGAGGATCCGATAGATATTCAACAAATAGAGTTGAAACAATCAATTCACTAACATCAAATATTTTTCACTATATTATGTTATTTTTTTATCTTTACGCTATTCTGTCGGTGCTCGGTGTTCCCGTTGGTACCTTAATTGCAGGTGCCGGAATCTTAAGTGTTGCTTTAGGTCTTGGCGCACAAGGATTCGTAACTGATGTCGTCACTGGATTCTTTATTCTTTTAGAACAACAATTCGATGTTGGAGATATCGTTAGAATTGATTCAATTGAGGGTCCTATCGTGGCTGTCGGCCTACGTACGACTCAAATTGAAGACTATGATGGTATTTTGCATTTTGTCCCAAATAGAAATATCACAATTGTCAGTAATTTATCTCGCAATAATATGCGAGCAGTTATCGATATCCGAATTGATGTCACTGACGATGTGGATAAAATCACCCATATTGTACAGAACGTTAATGAAAAGTTAGTCCCACTTCATCCCGAAATTAAAGATGGACCAAATATTTTAGGTCTAGTTGATCTTGGCAAAGGAAATTTGGTCTTTAGAGTCGTTGTGTTCACTTTAAATGGTGAACAGGCATCTACTCAACGGACATTTCTTGCCGGTTATCTAACGGCTTTAAATGATGCTCAAATACATGTCTTAAACTCACCTATCTCACTTAACTAAAAAATGACTCAATTATGAAATCATAATTGAGTCATTTTTTAGTTTCTTATTTGTTGATCTCTATCTGTCAAAAAATGGACCATTGCAAGAACACCTGCATCAATTGCAGCTTCTTTAGGCGCCAAAAATTCAGAATGTAGCGAGTAAGGACTATCTACACCCAACCAAAACATTGTTCCAGGTATTTTAGACAATAAAAATCCAAAATCTTCTCCCGTCATTGCAGGTTGTGTTTCAACAAATGAAACTTCTGGATCGTTTTTCATAAATCGAATAAAGTTTTCAGTCCTGCTATCATCATTTTCAACAGGTAGATAACCACCTTGAATGAGGTTTAATTCTACTTCGCAATCGTACATTAATGCGATACCCTCACAAATTGTTTTAACACGTTTTTGAATCAATAAATTCATTTCTTGTGTTAACGCACGAATTGTTCCATTAATCTGTGCTTCACCAGCAATAACATTACCAGTCGTTCCAGCAGTAAATTGACCCAACGTAACAACTCCAGATTGTATTGGATCGACATTTCGACTGATAATCGTTTGTAATTGCGTGACCAACTGTGCACCAGCAACTACCATGTCATTAGCCTGATGTGGGTATGCAGCATGTCCACTTTTTCCGGCTAGGTGTGCATGAATTTCACACGTACCTGCGAACAAAGTGCCTAATCGAGTTCCAATTGTTCCAGCAGGTAATTGTGGATTATCATGGAATGCATAAATTTCATCAGGCATCCACTCATCTAATAATCCACTCTCATAGAGTCGCTTACCACCACTGGCATTTTCTTCTGCTGGTTGAAAGATAAAAGTCATATTTACTGTTGGTTGATTTTCAGAAAAGTAATTTAGAATTCCGAGCGCAACCGTCATATGAATATCATGCCCACAAGCATGCATTCTACCTTCATTCCGTGATGAAAATGGCAGTCCTGTCTTTTCAGTAACAGGTAGTCCGTCAATATCAGTCCGATATCCAATTGTATACCCGCCAATAGAACCAACTACTCGAACTAAAATACCAGTTTCAACTGTTTTAATTACTATAAAACTTTGATTAAATTTTGAAATTAAGTTCAGTAGATAGGCTTGAGTTTCAAATTCTTCTAATCCAATTTCCGGAATTTGGTGTAAGTCCCGTCTGATTTTAATTAGTTCTTCAGTTGTTAAACTCATTTCTATCTGTTCCCTCGTTTCAATTTATTTCTAGATATTACGTAACTCTGCTAAAATTTCTGTTTTATCTTTTGTTTTATCATCGATATCTTTAACTTTTTTTGCGGGCATCCCTACGACTACCGTATAAGGTGCAACATCTTTAGTAACAACAGCTCCAGCACCAACAACGGCACCTTTACCAACACGAACGCCTTCAAGCACGACAACATTTCCACCAATTAAAACGTCATCTTCAATAATAACAGGTGTTGCTGAAGGTGGTTCGACAACCCCAGCAAGTACTGTTCCAGCACCAATATGACAATTATCTCCAACAATTGCACGACCACCTAAAACAGCACCCATATCAATCATTGTTCCCTTACCAATTTCAGCACCAATATTAATGATAGCGCCCATCATGATAACAGCGTTATCGCCAATTAAAACTTGATCGCGAATAACTGCACCTGGTTCAATACGTGCATTAATCTTTTTTAAATCTAATAACGGAACAGCTGAATTACGAGTTTCATTTTCAATATGAGAACTTACAATTTTTGAATTTTCATTTAGGAAAGGTTCAATATCTGCCCAATCACCAAATAAAACGCCAGCTTTATCATTTAAGTAGTCTTCTATCGTATCTGGTACATCGATTTCAACTAAATCCCCTTTAATATATACCTTAACGGGTGTTTTCTTTTTTGAAGTGCTAATAAAATTAATAATTTCGTGTGCATCTAAATTTGCCATCATCATTCTCCTAATATTTCATATTATTTATTTTCTTTCTTTAGTTTCAATATCTTGAACTATATACTCTTTTTCAAATTCATGAGCAATATGATTCATACTTTTCATAAGCTCACGACGTGTCACGATACCTGTAAAACTGCCCTCAGAAGAAACAACTGATAAAAAGGGATGGTCCACAAGTAAGTGCAAAACATTCTCAATATCGTAAGGATCTTGAATAGTGGGAATATCAGTTTCCATAACATCTTTAACACGAACTTCGTGTAATCGGCTGACATCCAATTCATCTAATCCTAACATTGTCTCAGTAATCATAGACAAGGATAACAATCCTTTAAACTTATAATCATTATCTAAAACGGGAATTTTAGCATAATGAACTTTTGTTAAAACCAATAGTGCGTGATCCAGGAAGTTATTTTCTTGTACATTAGCAACAATTTCAGCTGGAATTAAAAAGTGTTCCTGGTTTTCGGATAACATTTTTTCAATAGACTTAGCTATCATTCAATAGGTCCTCCTTCCAAACTTTTAGAACAACTCCTATTTTATAATAAATTGAACGCAGACACTAATTTTTTTTAAAAATCGAGCCAATTATTAATAAATATTTACATTTGTTCGCAATATTGGTAACATAATAAATATTGCGAACAAAAATAGGAGGATACAATGGATTATACATTAACAACAAGATTAGCTGCAGAATTTATTGGTACAGCAATTATGGTTATTTTAGGTAATGGTTCGGTGGCCAATGTCGAACTTGGGCATACAAAAGGACATGGTAGTGATTGGGCTTTAATCGCCTTCGGTTATGGATTCGGTGTTATGATTCCCGCCTTAATCTTTGGTAGTATTTCAGCAAATCATATTAATCCAGCTTTCACTTTAGGATTAGCTTTTTCTGGTTTGTTCCCATGGGGTGAAGTACTTCCCTACATGACAGTACAATTTTTAGGTGCATTCGTTGGACAAGCTATTGTTGTTGCAGCCTACAAACCTTACTATGATCAAACAACTGATCCTGAACGTATTTTAGGTACTTTCTCAACTATTGATGCCGCTCAAAGTAAATTAAATGGTTTTATTAATGAATTTGTTGGTACTTTCATTTTGATATTTGGCGCCATTGGTATTACAAAAGCACCATTTTTCTCCGATAACCTCGGAACAGCTCATCTCGGATTAGGTTTCTTAGTCCTTGTATTAGTTGCATCATTGGGTGGCGCAACTGGCCCAGCCCTAAACCCAGCTCGTGATCTTGCTCCACGTTTACTACATCAACTATTACCTCTTAAAAATAAAGGTAACTCACAATGGGATTATAGTTGGGTCCCAGTCGTTGCACCAATTGCAGCCGGCATTTGTGCCGTTTTCCTATACAAATCACTTTTTATGCTAGCTTAAATTTTAAAAACCTCTAAACGATAAAATTCGTTTAGAGGTTTTTTTTCGCTATTTACGTTTAAACTCGCAAGTTAATTCTGGTATTAATTTATGCTGTCTAGTGAAATATGAGACGTGAACATTTTTTTCGTTTGCTTCTACTATCGCATATGTTCCACCAATCCCTTGATACATCCCTCTAGGAAGACTAATGCTCCCAGGATTTAAAATTAATACGCCATCGTCAGTCATCTCACATCCTAATTCATGAGTATGTCCAAAAAATACGAATTTAGCATGATTAGCCTTAGCTTTTAATTCAAGTGTGAACAGTCCTGTTTTAACGTTAGTCAGATGCCCGTGAGAGAGATAGATAGTTTCCCCGCTCACAATTTCAACTAATTCTTCTGGAAAATTCATATCAAAATCCATGTTTCCTAGGACACCATCAAATTTATTAAAAAGCGGATCATTTGCTTCTAATTCTGAATCGCCACAATGAAAAAATACATCAACTTGATTTTTATTATGTACTAAAATAGATTCTAATATATCACGATCTCCATGACTATCACTCACAACTAAGCACTTCATCTTATTTTTCCCACCAATCATTAAAATTTGACATTAACTTGACGGTTGCACGACCGCGATGACTAATTTTATTTTTTTCTACTTCAGTCAGTTCAGCCATAGACTTATATAATTCAGGTACATAAAAAAGTGAGTCATAACCAAATCCGTTATCTCCACGTGGTATACCCAAAATTTCTCCAGCCACTTCACCGTCTACAACTAGTGACTCGTTACCAGGTTTTGCAAAAACTAACGTTGTATGGAAATTTGCAGTCCTTTTGTCTTTCGGCACGTCAGTCATTTCATGTAATAATTTCGCATTATTCGCAGCGTCATTATGGTCCTCAGCAAAACGAGCAGAAAATATACCTGGTCGACCATCTAAGGCGTCCACCATTAAACCAGAATCATCTGCTAAAACAGGTAATTGTGTTAATTGTGAAATTGTTTCTGCCTTTAATCTTGCATTCTCTTCAAATGTTTTCCCAGTTTCTTCAACATCTGGTAATTCAGGATAGTCCAACAACGTAGTAACTTTAAATCCTAGTGGATTAAAAAAACGTTTAAATTCAGTCGCTTTTCCTTCATTTTTAGTTGCAATTAAAATCACATCTTTTTGATTCTCAATATGTTCATTTTGAATTAAAATGGTTTTCTTCTGCGAATTACCCATTAATTCTGATAATCCTGACATTGCTCCACCTAAAAGTTGCGTTAATTTGTCACCAAGTAAATCAGCATTAGATTTTTCAAAATTCAATTGTAAAAAAGCCCCTGATTCATTTTGAACAATTAATAAATGACTATCGGCTGTTTCCTCTTCTTCACTTGTTAAATCAGCAAATAACTCATCATGAATGAAACCAACATTAATCGCTGAAAATGGTTTTAATTTTTGACCGTTACTCTTTAACAATAAATTTTGAATTGCTACATAACTCGCATTAATAACTGTTGCAATAATATCCCCATCAGCTTGCATGATTTGTACTTGTAAATTAAATCCAGTATCTTTTAATGTTTCTGCCAAGGCCGTCTTAAGCGATGATAAAATCAATTCAATTTTGACATTGCTTTGAGCACTCAACCACTGATTAACGTCTACTTTCAATTCACCAATGTTATCTGTTTCGTTAACTAAAATTGTTACCTTAGTCAAGCCCAACTGGTATTCAATCGCACTATCGACTTCCTTAAGACTTAATTTTGTAATTGAGACTGGTCTAACTTCTAAATTATCTCGATTCTCATTTTTACGCATGTTAGTCTCCCTGTCCTAAATGAATTGTTTTAGAATTTATATTTTCTAATCCTAACCAACCTGATGCAATTTCGTTAAAATCATTCGCATCACCCGTCGTAAAAAATTCATGTTCAATTTTTGCTTCACTTTTAGCCGCAATATTAAAATAATCTAAGATAGTTGAAACATCGTTAACTGTTTCAGCTCCTGAATCAATCAACGTTACTTTATCACCAACCGCATTTTGAATAAAAGGTCTGAGTAATGGATAGTGAGTACAGCCCATGACTAGTGTATCAATGTTTTTATCATCAAAAAAAGCTAACGTTTCATTAACAACTCGTTCAGCGATTTCTGATTCGTATTGATCACTCTCGACAATTGGGACGAACTTTGGACAAGGTAAGCTCGTCACAAATAAATTAGGATTTTTTTCATGTAACGTATTACTATATGCGCTACTTTTAATCGTACCTTCCGTCCCAATAACGCCTACTCTTTGGTTTTTAGATGACTTAATTGCCGCTCTACTTCCTGGTTTTATAACACCAATCACTGGGATTGCTAATTTTTCTCGTAAATCATCCAAGGCAGCAGCCGTTGCTGTATTACAAGCAATCACTAACATTTTTATCCCTTTACTTAACAAAAAAGATGTCATATCCCAAGTGAATTCTAAAACTTGTTCTGAGGGCCGAGGTCCATATGGCATTCTAGCTGTATCACCTAAATAGTATATTTTTTCGTTTGGTAATTGTTTAAGTGCTTCTTTTACAACTGTTAATCCACCAACACCTGAATCAATAAATCCAATTGCTTGATTATTCATTTTCTAACCTCTTTTTCGATTACTTATCAATCTTAATTATGACTTGTCTTTACTCAAAATTCAAGTCTAGTCATTTAACATTAATTTATGAAAAATCAATATCATCTAATCTTAAATAACGGTATAATACTTGTATATTATATATCCAGAGGGAGATCCATATGAAACCAAATTTGATTGAAAATTTATTATCAGCTGACAACAATGATACATTCGCATATGAACTTATTCGCGATAGTTTAATACCAGAAGTAATTGGTACGGATACAACAATTTTATACTGGGTTGGTAAAAAAATGGCCCGTAATGCTAACCTCGCTAATATTGCAGACCTTATTACCTTTTTTGAAAAGGCAAATTGGGGTACTCTTGAAGTGGTTAAAGAAAAAAAAGACAAGCAAACTTGGTTACTATCTGGTAATATTGTTACCTTCAGACAGAATCAGATTAAGTCTGCTGATTTTAACCTAGAAGCTGGGTTTATTGCTGAAACTATCCAAATTCAAAGTGGTTTCACATCAGAAACAATAATTGAAAATCAAAATAATAAATCCGGTGTTTCAATTATTGTTCAAACTGATTTAAAAGATCCTAATATGACAGAACCAACTGACCAATTTCACTTCAAAGTACCAACTGAAACTGAATAATTATCGAATAGATAATTAAAAAGAGCTGACTTTAAAAGTCAGCTCTTTTTAATTACTAAATATATTGTGCTAAAACTTCTTTAACCTGATCTTTTGAATGATAACCGACGATTGTATCAACAACTTCGCCATCTTTTTTAATCATTAAAGTTGGAATACTCATGATACCAAAAGATTGTGCTGTTGCTGGATTTTGATCAATATCCATTTTAGAAAATTTTACTTTATCGCCCATTTCTTGTTCTAAATCTTCAATAGCTGGCGATTGCATACGACAAGGACCACACCATGTTGCCCAAAAATCTGTCAATGTTACACCTGAATCTGTTACTTTTTCAAATTCTTTATCTGTAATTGCTTGTACCATTTGAATTCCCCCTTTTATTATTTATGTGACCATCATATCAAAGAAAATAATACCACGCCACATTTTTGCTTACAAAAAGTAAACGTTACTTGAATTCTACGATAGTTGCGCCATTTCCACCAGCATTGGGTGCTGCAAATTCAAATGACTTAACATGACGATTTGATTTCAAATAATCTGTTATTCCAGTTCTTAAGGCTCCAGTCCCTTTACCATGAACAATAGTAACAGAAGCATATCCAGCAAGTAAAACAGAATCAATATACTGATCAACTTGGCTCATTGCATCATCATAGCGCTGTCCACGAAGATCAAGCGATGTTGAAACGCTTGTTGAAGCCGCATTTTTAAAAATGGTTCTATCCTTTTTATCATTCTCGATATGAACTTTTTGAAGGTCGTTTTCATTAATTTTCATTTTTAGAATACCAAGTTGAACTTCCCACTCTGTCTTACTCATTTTTTTAACTAAAACACCTTGTTGACCATAAGTTTTAACTAAGACATCGTCGTTCACATGGAATTCTTGTTTATTTTTAGCTCGTTGTAGGACCTTATTTTTCTTCAAAGCATTTGTTGGTTGATGCATTTGTGATAATTGTGATTTTGCATCAATTAATTCATGTTCTTTAACAGCTTGTCCTTGAAGCATCTGCATTTGGCGAATTTCTTTTATTATTTTATCTGCATTTATTTCTGCTTCTGCCACGATTTCATTAGCTTTTCCCTTAGCCTTATCCGTCATTGACTCTCTTTGCGCAACAAACTCGGCATACTGTTTAGCTAGGTCATCATGTAATTTCGTTGAATCTTCTAGTTGTGCTTTTAATGCCAGTGTCTCATCTTCTGCCTTTTTTCGCTTACTCATTAAGTCAGAAATCATTTCATTCAAATCTTGGCTATCTTGATTGGTCAAGTTTTGCGCTTGATCAACAACATTTGACGCTAACCCAATTTTACGAGAAATATCAAACGCATTACTACGACCAGGTATTCCAATTAATAATCGATAAGTTGGTTGTAACGTTTCACTATCAAATTCCATACTAGCATTAATTGTTCCAGCACGATTAAACCCATACGCTTTTAATTCGGGATAATGTGTTGTAGCAACTGTATAACTACCTTTTTCTCCAACAGCATCAAGAATTGCAATCGCCAAAGCTGCACCTTCTTGTGGATCCGTTCCAGCTCCTAATTCATCAAATAAAACTAATGAATGTTCGTTAATATTAGCTAAAATAGAAACGATATTAGTCATATGAGCAGAAAATGTACTTAAGCTCTGTTCAATCGATTGTTCATCCCCAATATCTGCAAAGATATCTTCAAAAATACCAATACGACTACCTTCATTTGTTGGAATATTTAAACCTGATTGTCCCATCATCTGAATTAAGCCTAATGTTTTTAACGTAATTGTTTTACCACCGGTATTAGGTCCCGTAACAACAATTGCTTGATAATCTTTTCCTAACATAATATCGTTAGCAACTACTTTTTTACTATCCAATAAAGGATGACGTGCTTGTCTTAAAAAAATGTCATTTTCAACACTAATTGCTGGTTCAGTTGCTTTAATTGAGCTTGCATATTGTGCCTTTGCATTAACAAAATCGAAATGTCCTAAAATATAAGCATTTTCTAAAATTTCTGCTGTAAAAGGTGCAACTAATTCAGATAACTCTGCCAAAATACGACGTTCTTCATCTGCTTGAGCAAGTTGCTGTTCGCGTAAATGATTATTCATCTCGACAATTGCTTGCGGTTCAATAAATAAGGTCTGTCCTGTTGCACTTTGGTCATGAACAGCGCCACCAAATTGACCACGATATTCTGCCTTAACAGGGATAACGTAACGTTCATTTCTAATTGTAATTAATGTTTCACTTAAATATTTAGCACTTTTACCACGCGTAAATTCTTGTAGTTTAGCTCTAATGGCACTTTCCGAGCGTAAAATATTTTGTCGAATATTATGCAATACTGGTGAAGCCTCATCAGTAATGTGACCATCATTTTCAATTGACTGATTCAACCTACGATTAATTTCAGGTAGATTTTCAAGCTTTTCTATCCATTCAAATAATCTCGTTAATTCAATTTCAGAATCTGCTAAATCTTTAAAAAATAATTTAACCTCATTAGTCGTTCGTAGTACACGACCAACAGCAGATAGCTCTTTACCATTCAAAGAAGCTCCCATATCTAACCGTTTCATATGTGGCTTAACGTTGACTAATTGTGGTAAAGGAATGCCACCGCGGAGTCGCAATATCTTCACAGCATCTTGTGTTTCGTCTAAATCCTTTTGGATTTTTTCGAGATTAGTCATCGGCTCTAATGCCTTAACTTCTTCTTGTCCAGATTCAGTAGATATAAATGTTTGAATTTGTTGTTTAACTTTTTGATATTCTAATGTCTTTAATCCTTTTTCGTTCATACTTTAATTCTCCTAACATTTAATCTGTAGATGATGTATTTGTAATGAACATCTTTTTAGCTATTGTTGGCGTATCTGTTAGTATTTTTTGAGCAACCGTCGATTCTAAAACAGCTTCATTAACTTTTTGATTAGGCCAAGCCGACAAAATAATTAACCCAATAAAAATAAAAACAAACATCAGTATAACCGATAGAACCCCACCAATTAGTGAATTCACCTGATGAATAACTGGTAATTTTGTAACAGAATTTATTACTCTAATAATACCTCTAATGAGTATACCGCCAACCACAAATAAAGCCGCAAATACAATCATCGAATAAAAGTTAGTCTGAAGATGGTTCGTAATAGATGTCTTATCAGTTTCCATAATTTTAGGGAAACGTTCTCCCAACCAAATAGTAACAGGATTTGTTAAAACTTTAGCAAATAAATAGATAGCGATAAATCCTACAATTCTCAAAAGCGTTAATACTAATCCTTTTCTATAACCGTTAAAAAATGACACAATTAATAAAAAGATAACAATTAAAGAAACTGTCATAATATTACTCCTTTACTTGTGTTTCACCATTAATTTCATTTAATTTTTCTTGTAATTTAATTTGATCTGAAACTGCGTTGATAGCTACTAATATCGCTACTTGTTCATCATCTATTTCAGGTAGCATGTCCTTCACTGATTGAAATTCATTTTTCACCAATGTTGCTACGGCGTCCATGTGTGTGTCTGATTCTGATCCAATAATTGTATACACTTTTTTACCGATTTTAGTCTTATATCTATTCTTTTGATTTTCCAATGAACACCCTCCTTACATTTAATCATTTAAAAATAATTTTACCACGAATTGATCAAAAGAGATATGTGTATCATAGTCCATAATATATAATTTAAAACAAAATAAAAAAGTTAAACCAATTTGGCTCAACTTTTTAAATAATCTTCTATTGCATACTTTCATCTGAAAGGAAGGTATTCAATACTTCTTCTACCATATCCCATTCATCATCGTCTTCGATTGGTTCTAAATCACTTTCAGTTGCTTCACCATTCTCATTAGGACTAAATGAGTAAGCTTGAATTTCAACCTCTTCATCAGCTTCTGAGCCAAGTGGATAAAGCATAATATATGATTTATTGTAATCATCAGATTCAAAGGTAAACAGAACTTCAAAAAGTGTTTCATTACCGTTATCATCTACTAATGTAATCTGTTGGTTTTCTTCTTCATTATTCATATTGTGACCTCACTTTATTCTTTAGTTAATTTGCCTTTACCATCTAAATAATTCTGTAAAATTAGGCTTGCAGCAAGTTTATCAATAACTTTTTTTCTTTTTTTTCTTGATGTATCGGCCTGTTCAACAAGCATACGTTCTGCCTCAACAGTTGTCAACCGTTCATCTTGAAAATCAATTGGCAAGCCAAAAGTTTCAACTAATAACTCGCCGTACTTTTGCGCAGCTTCAGCACGAGGGCCTAATGAGTTGTTCATATTTTTGGGTAAGCCGAGTACAAAGCCAGTTACTTCATACTCTGTAACCAATTCTTTGACACGTTCAATACCAAAGTCACTTCTGTCTTCATTAATACGAATAATTTCAACGCCTTGGGCAGTCCATCCTAATAAATCGCTCATTGAAACGCCGACCGTTCTTGAACCAATATCCAAGCCCATTAATCTCATTTAATTTCCTACTTTTCTTCTGTATTTAAGTAATTTTTAACTAACTCTTCAACAATTTCATCGCGTTCATATTTTCTAATTAAATTACGTGCGTCATTAAATCTAGGAATATAAGCAGGATCGCCCGATAACAAATAGCCAACAATCTGGTTAATAGGGTTGTACCCTTTTTCTTCTAATGATTGGTAAACAGTTACCAATGTATCGTGGACATCTTTTTTATTATTTTCGTCAAAATTAAAGAACATTGTTTTATCTAATGAACTCATAACGTGGCACCCCCATCAATTTATTAACCTAGCTCTATTCTACTAAAAAAAGGACCATTCGACAATCAAAACAAGCTGATGTAATCAAGCCGTAATATAATAAAGAGTATTTATCTATTTATTATTAGATAAATACTCCTTTAATTATTATTTGGTTTGATTATTTAACCAATTTGCTGCTTCTTTGATTGCATCAGCTAAACCTGCTGGATTTTTACCACCTGCTTGAGCTAAGTCTGGTCGGCCACCGCCACCACCGCCAACAAGTGGCGCAATCGTCTTAATTAAATCGCCCGCTTTTAATCCTGATTTAATGCCATCAGCACTAACTGCCGTAATTAAATTAACTTTACCGTCATCACTTGTTGTTCCAATAGCCAAAACATCTGATAATTCTTGGGTTTTCCATTGGTCAGCCAATTGACGTAATTGAGACATCCCTGAAACTGAAACTTTTGCTGCAATTAACGTTTTACCATTAATTTCTTGTTTATTTTTGAAAACATCCCCAGCTTGTTGGCTAGCAATTTTATCTTCAAATGCTTGAATTTGTTGTTCACTTACTTTTAATGCACTTTGTAATTGTTCAATTTTATTTGAAACTTCTACGACTTTATTTACTTTTACTTGTTGTGCTACTGTTTCTAAGAGTTCGTTACGTCCGTTTAAGAAATCAAAAGCTTCTTTAGAAGTTACTGCTTCAATACGACGAACGCCGGCACCAACACCTGATTCAGAAATAATTTTAAATAAGCCGATTTCACTCGTATTTGAAACGTGCGTACCACCACAGAATTCAATTGAATAATCGCCAATTTTCACAACCCGCACAATTTTTCCATATTTTTCTGAGAATAAAGCAATGGCACCCATATTTTTAGCAGAATCAATATCTGTTTCAACAGTTTCAACAGCTAACTCAGCCCAAATCTTATCGTTAACAATCTTTTCAACTTGTTTTAACTGTTTCTCTGAAACGGAACCAATATTTGTAAAATCAAACCGTAGATAAGTGGGTTCGACTAATGACCCAGCTTGATGTGTATGTTCGCCCAGAACATCTCGCAATGCTTGATCAAGTAAATGTGTCGCCGTATGATTTTTTTCAACTTTTTTATGGAAATCTTGATTAATTTCTAGTGTCACTAATTGGTCTTTTTTCATTGCTGCAAGAACTTTAATGGCGTGTAAATTTTGTCCATTAGGTGCATGTTGAACTTCTTCAACTTCAGCAATAACATTGCCTTCTGTATCTTTGATAGTTCCTTTATCAGCAACTTGTCCACCCATTTCAGCGTAAAATGGTGTTTTTGAAAAAATAACTTGAGCGTTATCACCTGGTTTTATGTTATCTACTAACTCGTTATCCACAATTAAATCAACCACTTTGGCGTCATCCACATTAGCTTGTGTATAACCAACATATTCACTAATTGTTTTAATATCTGTTAACATCCCATTTTGAACACCCATTGATTTAGCATTACTACGTGCAGCACGAGCACGATCCTTCTGCTGTTGCATTTCAGCGTTAAACCCTACTTGATCTACAGATAATCCTTCATCTTCGGCATATTCTTTCGTTAATTCAAATGGAAAACCATAAGTATCGTACAATTTAAAGACACCAGCACCAGTTAGCTCTACTTTATTTTCTTTTTTAGTCGTTAAAATAAGATTATTTAATAACTGTAATCCATCTTTTAATGTTTCATTAAATCGTTCTTCTTCAGAACGAACAATTTTAGAAATATACTCTGATTGTTCTAAAACTTCCGGATAATAATCCTTCATAATATTACCAACAACAGGTACAAGTTGCGTTAAAAATGATCCTTCTATCCCTAATTTTTGTCCATGCATCACTGCACGACGAATTAATCGACGAATAACATAGCCACGTCCTTCATTAGAAGGTAAAGCGCCATCACCAATGGCAAATGAAATTGCACGCGCATGATCTGCAATAACCTTAAATGAAATATCATCTTGGGCATTATCATCATATTTTTTATTATTACTCATTTTTTCAGTTGCATCAATTAAGGGTAAGAATAAATCTGTTTCAAAATTAGTTTTTGCATTTTGGAAAATCGAAACAACACGTTCTAAACCCATCCCCGTATCAATATTTTGATGAGGTAGTGGTTCATAGTTATTTTCAGGTGTGTGATTAAATTCAGAGAACACGATATTCCAAACTTCTAGATAACGTTCATTTTCGCCACCAGGATAATTTTCGTCATCATCCTCAGCTAAGTTATTAAAACTTTGTCCACGATCATAAAAAATTTCTGTATCAGGTCCACTAGGTCCTTGTCCAATATCCCAAAAGTTATCTTCTACTTCTACTAGATGATCCTTTGGTAACTTAACTTCTTCTAACCAGATACGTTTTGCTTCCAAATCTTTTGGGTAAACAGTAACGTATAGTTTTTCAGCATCAAATGCGAACCATTTTTCACTTGTTAATAATTCCCAAGCCCAATTAATTGCTTCTGGTTTAAAATAATCCCCAATTGAGAAATTACCCAACATTTCGAATAACGTATGATGACGTGCTGTCTTACCAACATTCTCGATATCATTCGTACGAATACTTTTTTGGGCATTCGTAATTCTAGGATTTTCTGGTACAACTGATCCATCAAAATATTTTTTTAAAGTTGCAACACCGGAATTAATCCACAGTAATGTGGGATCATCCACAGGTAGTAATGAGGCACTAGGTTCAATTGTATGGCCTTTTTCTTTAAAGAAATCTAAATACATTTGGCGTATTTCAGTACTTGTCATTTTTTTCATAAGTGTGACTTCCCTTCTATTTTTAAGCAAAAAACACCGCTGCGAGTAAGGACGCTTATAGCGCGGTACCACCTTACTTGCAACGATGTTTTAGTCGTTTACCTCTTAAACTCGATAACGTTGAGTGGACGTCATTCTATTAATACTTAACACAAGGCAGCTTTTTTAAATAATCATTTCTCTCAGCAAATGAAATGTTTCTGTTAGGCTATTTAAATTTATCCCTGTTTCTAATAAAAATTATATTGAAATCGACTCAAATTGTCAAATTAAGCTTACGACTCTTTACGATTTTGTTTTCTGTTAACGCGACGATCCATTTGATCTTTACGTTTAATTGCTTTTTGAATCTTTTTCTTATATCCAGGTTTACGTTTTTTCTTCTCTTTTTTAACCATTCCTTTGATTACTGGAGCTAAAGGATCTTTGGTTTGTTTACGATTTTCACGGCGATTACGATCATAAGAATCAACGATTTCACCTTTTTTAATATCTTTAGGTGCAAATTTAATCCCCATTGCTTCTAACTCAGCAATTTTATTTTCTTCATTTGGTTCATATAACGTCATCGCAATACCACTCAAACCGTTACGACCAGTACGTCCAACACGATGAATGAAGAATTCTAAATCATTTGGAATATCATCATTGATGACATGTGAAACACCCTCAATATCAATTCCACGCGCTGCCAAATCAGTTGCGACAACATATTGAAAATCTAAATTTTGAACTTCTTTCATGACACGTTTTCGTTCACGAGCTGGCACATCACCATGAATTTTAGCAACTTTTAAATTCTTACCACGTAAATACTCAACAATTTCATCAACACGTGTTTTTGTATTTGCAAAAATAAGTGCGATATATGGTTGTCCCATCGTAATTAATTGATAAATAACTTCATTACGATCATGACCCTTCGTTGGAATAATCCAGTTTTCAATCGTATCACTAATAACTGATTTAGCTGCAATTTCTTCAACTACTGGGTTCTTCATGTATTTCTTTAAAAATGGTTGTAATTTTTGTGGAATAGTTGCTGAAAACACCATCATTTGAAGATCAGAAGGTAATGCAGATGCAATTTGATCAGTTTCTTTCAAAAACCCTAAATCAAGTGTCATATCTGCTTCATCTACAACTAAAGTTGATGCATTATGAATATCTAAAGCGTTACTGCTCATTAAATCAGCAATACGTCCAGGTGTCCCAATGACAATTTGTGGTTGTCTTCTACTTAATTTATCGATTTGACGCTGTTTATCTGTCCCACCAACATAATTTTGAATATGAATAGGTTCGGGACTAAATTCTGCCAATTGCTTAGCAGCTTCATAAATTTGGTAAGCAAGTTCACGACTTGGTGTCGTAATAACTGCTTGAACCGTATTATTTGAAGGATCAAGTTGATTAAAGATTGGTAATAGGAAAGTATGTGTTTTACCACTACCCGTTTGTGATTGACCTACAACGCTTTTACCCTTTAAAACAACTGGTATTAAGCGTTGTTGAACTTCTGTTGGTACATTAAAATGAATTGCTTCAATCGCTTTTAAAAGATACGATTTCAATCCAAAATTTTTAAAATTTTCTGGCATTTTATTCTCCCGTATATGTCTTAGCTAAATCATCAAGTGATTTAACTATTTCTTCGTACTCTGCTTGGTCTTTAGCTCTTGCACCACTGGCCATGGGATGTCCACCACCATCATGCTCTTTTGCTAACTGATTGATTACAGGACCTTTTGATCGTAATCGAACGCGATAGCTACCATCCTTTTGCTGCACAAAAATTGCCCAACATTGAACTTCAATAATTTTACCTGGTAAAGGTACAATTTGAGATGAACCAGCATCGCCCAACTCTATTGAATCTAGATAGTCATGTGTCAATATGACATATGCTGCTTTATGTTCTGTAATAACTAAATTATCATATACATATCCTGATAACTTAGCGACACCTGCGGTAATATTGTCCATTTTTTGGTTTATTTTAGTAGTTGAAAAATGATAAGTCATTAATTCAGCAACCACTTGCATCGTATGTGCAGTTGTTGCTGAATACATGAATCGACCTGTATCGCCAACAATTCCGGCGTATAACATCCTAGCCGCATCATCAGTAACTACAAGTTCTCCACCAACGCCATCAACTAAATCCATAACTAATTCAGAACTACTTGATGCATTTGTTTTCACCCAAACTAAATCACCATAAACGTCTTCATTGGGATGATGATCCAATTTAATTAGGTAGGCACCACTTGTATATCGATCATCTTCAACTCTTGGACGATTAGCCGTATCAATCACGATGACGAGTGCATTATTATACGTCTCATCAGAAATTTCATCTTGGTCACTAATCCATACTAATCCAGCTGAGGGCGCACCAACTTGATAAACCTTTTTGTCAGGAAAACTAGCACGAATAATTGCTGCTAACCCCGATTGAGATCCAATTGCATCAGGGTCTGGACTTTGATGACGATGAATAATAATCGTATCAAATTGTTTAATTTTTTTTAAAATTTCTAACTCAATTTTCACTTAAATGACTCCTTCTTAGAACTCAAATGGAATATCAATCTCGGGAATAATCCCCACACCATCATTCAATAATTGAACAAATTCAACTGGATTTTGTTCAATTTTGGTAAACGTATTGTAATGAATTGGAACAACCTTTTTTGCCTGTACAAATTCAGCTGCAATTGCAGCATCTTCTAAACCCATTGTATAAGTATCACCAATCGGTAAAAATGCTAAATCAACAGGTTCCATATGATTAACTAACTTCATATCTGAAAATAAAGCCGTATCTCCTGCATGATACAAGACTTTCCCATCAATATGCAATTCAAACCCTGCAGCTACACCTAATGTTCTCGCTGTACCATCAATTACCAAGGCAGCAGTATGCCACGCGGGAATAAGTTTTACTGAACCGAAAGGTAATTTAAGCTGACCACCAAAATTTAAAGGCTCAACAATTAAACCCTCATCTTCAAAATAATTAGCTAGTTCATTGATTGTAACGACTTTAGCCCCTGATTTTTTTGCTAACTCAATTGTATCACCCACATGATCGTAGTGTGCATGCGTCACTAAAATATAATCTGGATTTAATTCGTCAATAGTCGTTTTAACTAACGGATTATCTTTAATGAATGGATCAATTAAGATCGTCAACTTATCGTCAGTAACAATTTGAATACTAGATTGTCCAAGCCATGTAATTTTCATGTTTAGTCTTCTTTCGTTTCCAAAGTTGCTCTTAAGTATAACGGTTATTGAGGCCAATTACAAAGGCTGTTTTGTGTCTTTTTTCCCAAATAATGGTAGTTTCATATTTTCAAAACCAATTGGTGCTAAATTTGTCATCGTTAATCCAAGTAACCTAATTCCCTTTTCTGCACCCAATATATCGTCAAAAATCTGTCGTCCATAAAAATAAATAGTTGCTGCATCATTACGAATAAATTCTTCCAATGTTAATCTTTTTGTTAGCGTCGTAAAATCCTGATAGCGAACTTTAATGACTAACGTTTTCCCATGTTTTTGTTGTTTACTCAACGTTTCTGAAACTAAATGTGCAATATACCTAAGTTGTGTTTCAACTTCATCCGTTGTCATCAATAACTTCCCGTATGTTCGCTCGCTACCAATCGATTTTCTCTCTCTTTGCCACTCGACTGGACGATCATCAACACCTCGTACTCGTTTATATAAGAAGTACCCTAATTTACCAAATTGTTGAATTAATTCAACTTCAGATTTTTCTAATAATTCTTTTCCAGTAAGGATACCTTGATTAATCATTTTTGGTTCTGTTTTTTTTCCAACGCCTCTAAATTTACCAATTGGCAATTCAGATAAAAAAGGAATGACATCTTCTGGCAGAATTAATGTCATTCCAGCTGGTTTATTGTAATCGGACGCTAGTTTTGCTAAAAATTTATTATAAGAAACACCCGTTGAACAGGTTAAATGTAATTTTTGATAGATTTCTCTTTGAATCATGTGCGCTGCTTGAATAGCACTTTTAATTTCTTTTTTATTCTGTGTAATATCAAGATAGGCTTCATCAAATGCAATTGGCTCAATCATTTCTGTATATTCATGAAATATTTCATGAAGCTGTCTTGAAACTTCTTTATATAGTGTGAAATCAGGCGATTTAAAAATAGCTTTAGGACAAATTTCATAAGCTTCTTGGGCTGCCATAGCAGAATGGATACCTAATTTTCTTGCCTCATAATTTGCTGTAGCAACAACACCACGACCACCATTTTTTCTAGGATCCTGGGCAATAACTAATGGTTGTCCAATAAATTCAGGATGTTCACGCTCTTCAATTGACGCATAAAAAGCATCCATATCGACATGGATAATTTTTCTTTTTAATAAATTATCGTCTATTGTAATACCATTTAATTCAGCCATTAGTCCCACATCCTTTTCATGCAATTTTACACGAACGCACGTTCCTTTTCAAATTAATTGCTCTTTATTGTCCATTAAGATATAAAAATACCTCATTATCGTTAAACTTATGTTTAACAATTATGAGGTACTTCATATTATTCACCTATAACAGAATTATCCTTATTTAATTTAAAAATTTTACCTTCTACATTAAGATTATCTTTAATAGACTTTTGTAATTGTAACATTGCCTCATCAATAATTTCATTCTGTTCTTTATTGACAGATTCCATTACCATAACAGCATTTTTTGTATCATCTGTTAACATTGTTCTTTTACCATCTCGCCAATTTAAGCATCTGCAAACTGCTCCATCATCATCATAATATAAAACTTCACCAAGCAGAGCTGGTTCATTTTTATCATCACCTAAAGGATAAAAAGCTTCTCCACCTTTAGCAACACCTAAATGAAGATCTCCTTTGATAGCATCTGTATCTTCACCACCAACAGGTACACCATACTCTAATGAAATACTATTGTACAGGTCAACAAGCGGATTTATTGAACCCACACCTTTACCCTGATCAACTCGTTTAAGTAAAGCTTCAATTGATGAACGAGCACCTTTTTTCTTCTTAAAATTTTGGTATGCTTCACGCCAATTAGCCACGACTAAATTGTCTTTGAATGATTCATTTGTTAAATATTTTTGAGCTTTATCCCCAGCTTGTTCAAGCATGTTATCATAAAAATCGGTTTGATTTTCTTTAGGATGATTATCTATATCTTTTAAAAGCATAATATTAATTTGTGCATCTGGAAAGATGTTCCAAAAATCTTCATCTATAATAATTTTATTCATCATTACTCTCCTTATAAATTTATACTTTTATAATCGCTTTCGTACTATAATACTTCTGATATTTTGTCTATTAAAATAATATTTCCCTAAATAATTAAAATTATCATGCAAGAGTTACTTCAATTAATACCGAAGGATTAACGTTTTTTACTTTTTAGGATCGTATATCCAGTAATTACCATCATCCGTTAATAATTTATCTGAAGCCGTTGGACCCATCGATCCACTTAAATAGTTAGGGAATAACGTTTTATCATCATTATCGTTATGCCATGTCTCTAAAATCACATCGGCTACATTCCATGCCTTAGCAACTTCATTCCAATGAGCAAAATTAATTGCATTTCCATCTAACGCATCCAAAATTAACTTTTCGTATGCTTCTGGTGTTTTAGCTTTTGTTTCAGGTGAATTAACATAATCTAAATTCGTTTTATTCGTGTTAAAGCCTTGCCCAATTTCTTTAGTATTAATCGTCAATCTAAATCGTTCATCAGGTTCAACTGTAATTGTTAATACATCTTTACCTAAATGTTCATGTTCAGCACTTGTTCCAAAAATATTTTTTTCAACATTTTTAAAAACAATATTGATTTCAGTATTTTTCTCGACAAGACGTTTACCACTGCGAACATAAACTGGCACACCAGCCCAACGATCATTGTCAATCATTAAACGACCAGCAATAAATGTTTCAATCATTGAATCAGGTGAAATCTGTTTTTCCTCACGATAAGCCTTTTCGGTTCCTGCCTCATTTGCACCATATTGTCCACGAACAAAGTTTTTATTAACTTCATCAGGTTTTAAGATACGGATTGCTTTTAAAGCCTTTAATTTTTCTTTACGAATTTCTGATGCAACAAATTCTTTTGGCATGTCCATTGTTAATAATGAAACAACTTGCATAATGTGATTTTGGAACATATCACGCATAGCGCCACTCGTTTCATAGTACCCGCCACGTTCTTCAACACCTAATGACTCACTCAACGTTAATTGAATATTATCTATATACTTATTATTCCACAATGTTTGCGTAATAATATTACCAAAACGAATTGCTGGAATATTTTGAATCATTTCCTTACCTAGGTAATGATCAATTCTAAATATTTGATCTTCATCAAAAGTATTTGTAATTTCATCATTTAACTTTTTAGCACTTTCAAAATTGCGTCCAAAAGGTTTTTCAATAATTAAACGGTTGAATCCATTTTTAGTTACTAACTTTTGTGACCCTAAATGAGTCGCAATCGTACCAAAAAATTGAGGTGACATTGCTAAGTAGAACATACGGTTACCTTCAATTTGGTATTTTTCATCAAGTTTATCTGCTAATTTTTTTAAAGTTATATAATGTGCAACATCAGTCACATCATGTGATTGATAATAAAAATGTGATACGAAATCAGCAATTTTATTAGCATCATCGCTAACATTAACTAAAGATTCAGTAACAACGTTTTGATAAAAATCATCTGTCCAAGGACGTCTTGCAGTCCCAATTACAGCAAAGTTGGCATCTAAAAATCCTTTTTCAAATAGTTTGAAAAGAGATGGATACAATTTTCGCTTTGCTAAATCTCCGGTTCCACCAAAGATAATAAATAAGGCCTTTTGTTGAGTTTCCATTATTCCACACCACTCTCATTTTTGAGGTTTCAGTCCTCTTTATTAGTAAAATCAATAGTATAAGTTTACATTTTATTAGTAAAATAAACAAGAAAGTTGGTCTTAAACTAGACAATAAAAAAAGTATTAACTCTGATTAGCACAAAGTTAATACTTGAAAATAATTATTTTTCGTCAGAAGAGAATTTATCTTCTTCAGTTTTTGTTTCAATAACTGCATCAGTAGTTGTTTCTTCCTTAACTGCAGCTGCAGGTTCTACTTTAACTGCGGCAGGAAGGACACGTGCGATTGCTGAGCGTTCAAATGTTAAGAAAATACCGTCACAATCAAGTGTAACAGTTTTTGCCTCTTCATCAAAACTATCAATAACGCCGTGTAAACGACCAATAGTTACTACTGCATCCCCAGGTTTTAATTGGTTCATCATATCTTGTTGTTTTTGTTGTTGTTTTTTTTGTGGACGAATCATCATGAAATACATCAAGACGAATAAAGCCACAATCATTAAAATACTACTATATTGCATTAATAAGTCACCTCTATTTCTTTTTTCTTACTACACAAGGGTATCAAACTTATTGACTGAACACCACAGTTATTCAAAAAAATTTAAAAATTCTTAGGATTTTTATCATAAAATCCATATTGTTCAAAAAATGCTTCACGAAATTCTAATAAGTTGTCATCCATAATAGCTTGACGAACATCAGCCATTAAATGTGTTAAAAAATACAAATTATGATAACTAGTTAAACGAATACCAAATGTTTCATCTGCTTTAATCAGATGACGTAAATAAGCACGCGTATAATTCTTACATGTATAACAATCACAGTTTTCATCTAATGGTCTAAAGTCTCGTTCATATTTCGCATTTTTTACAACAACACGGCCCATTGAAGTCATTGTTGTCCCATTTCTAGCAATACGTGTTGGTAACACGCAATCAAACATATCAATTCCACGTAACACCCCATCAATCAAGGCGTCAGCTGAACCAACACCCATTAGATACCGTGGCTTGTCTTCTGGTAACAATGGCGTTGTGAAATCTAAAACGCGGTTCATTTCAGCTTTTGATTCCCCTACCGATAACCCACCTATTGAATAACCAGGAAAGTCCATTGAAACTAAATCACGCGCACTTCGTTCTCTCAAATTTCGATGACCGCCACCTTGAACAATTCCAAATAAAGCCTGTTCTTTCGGATTCAAATGAGCTTCAAGTCCTCTTTCAGCCCAGCGGCTTGTCCGATCAACTGATTTGCTAATATAGTCATAACTTTCAGAAAATGGTGGACATTCATCAAAACTCATCATAATATCCGCACCTAAAGCATTTTCTATGTGGATCGCTTTTTCTGGTGATAAGAATAATTTTTCTCCATTTAGATGACTTCTAAATTTGACGCCTTCCTCAGTAATATCACGCATCTTTGCTAATGAAAATACTTGAAAGCCACCCGAATCAGTCAAAATACCTTTATCCCAATTCATAAATTTATGTAACCCACCAGCTTCTTGTACGACATCTTCACCGGGGCGTAACCATAAATGATAGGTGTTTGATAAGATAATATTAGCACCAAGTTCGTCTAATTCTTCAGGTGCCATTGATTTAACAGATGCTAGTGTACCTACGGGCATAAACATTGGCGTTGGGAAAGTTCCGTGAGGTGTAATAATTTCACCAAGTCTGGCACCTGTCCGTTTGTCTTTTTTGATTAACCGATACTTAATTGCGGGCTCTACCATTATTAATTCTCCATCCTATTTAATATACATTGCATCGCCGAAGCTAAAGAATCGATATTTAGAATCAACTGCATGTTTATATGCGTTTAAAATATTTTCTCTTCCTGTAAATGCTGCAACCAACATTACTAATGTTGATTTTGGTAAATGAAAATTAGTTATAAATCCTTCAACAACCTTAAATTCATATCCTGGTTTAATGAAAATTTCCGTCCAACCACTGTCAGCTTGAATAGCGCCCTTAAATTTTGAGCCAATTGTTTCAAGTGTCCGAATTGTAGTTGTTCCTGTCGCAATAATTTTACCACCTGATTTACGAACATCATTTAATTGTTGAGCTGCATCCTCAGTTAAACGATAAAATTCACTATGCATTTTATGGTCTGCAATATTCGTTTCACTAACAGGTCTAAATGTCCCTAATCCAACATGTAGCGTTAAATAAACAAGATGAACACCTTTAGCTTCAATCTTTTCTAATAATTCATTTGTAAAATGTAAACCAGCTGTAGGTGCTGCTGCCGATCCAACTTCCTTTGAATAAACCGTTTGGTACATTTCTTGATCTTCAAGCGTTTCTTTAATATAAGGAGGTAGCGGCATTTCGCCAAGTTCATTCAGAATTTCCATAAATATACCCTCATATTCAAAACGAATCATGCGGCCACCATGTTCTAGCTCTTCAATGATCGTTGCCGTTAAGCGGCCATCACCAAAACTAATCACAGAACCAACCTTCATTTTTTTAGCAGGTTTTACTAATGTTTCCCAGTTATCACCATCAGTATTGTTCAATAGCAACACTTCGATGTGGCCACCAGTATCAGGTCTAATTCCATGAATTCTAGCAGGCATCACCCGCGAATCGTTCATTACAAGAGCGTCCCCAGCATTTAATTGGTCAATTACATTATAGAAATAATCATCCTTGATTTTACCTGTCTCATGATCCAAGATTAACATCCGAGATGCATCACGTTCTTCTAAGGGTGTTTGCGCAATTAATTCTTGAGGCAATTCATAATCGAAATCTTCAGTACTTAGTTGTTTAGTCAAAATATCGTCATCCTTCTCTATTTATTCTCGTTAAAGTCATAAGGTCGATTCAAATGTTCATAAGCTTCCATTGTTGCAACTCGCCCTCTTGGTGTGCGTTTTATAAAGCCAATTTGCATTAAATAAGGTTCAACCATTTCAGCAATGGTCTCTGTTTCTTCCCCTATATTGGCTGCTAACGTACTCAAACCAACTGGACCACCTTGATAGAAATCAATCATAGTCTCTAAAAGTTTGCGATCTGTCTCATCTAATCCACGGTTATCCACGGCAAGTAGATTTAACGCATGATCAGCCGTTGCTTGGTTAATTTCACTTTGGTCAGAAACTTCTGCAAAATCACGAACTCTTTTTAATAGGCGATTCGCAATTCGTGGTGTTCCACGTGAGCGTCGAGCTAACTCATGAGCGCCACTTTCTTCAATTTTTGTATTGAAAATATCTGCTGATCGAATGACAATTTCTTGCAAATCAGATTGATTATAATAGGCCATATGTTCAACAATCCCAAATCGATCTCGTAACGGTGCTGATAGAAGGCCCGCCCGTGTTGTTGCACCAATCAATGTGAATGGAGGTAGTGGAAAATGAACGGGATGTGCTGTTGGGCCTTGGCCAACAACAATATCTACAAAAAAATCTTCCATAGCTGAATACAACATTTCTTCAACCATCTTGGGTAAACGATGAATTTCATCAATAAATAAGACATCCCCAGGTTGTAATTCATTTAAAAGTGCCACAAGATCTCCAGATTTTTCAATTGCTGGTCCACTAGTTGTTTTAATTTGCACTTGCATTTCATTTGCAATAACCATTGCAAGTGTTGTTTTACCTAACCCAGGTGGCCCATACAACAATACATGATCAAGTGCCTCTTCACGTTGTCTAGCAGCTTGGATATACACACTTAATTCATTTTTAACCTTATCTTGACCAATGTATTGTGATAAAAATTGGGGACGAAGTGACTTTTCAATGGATTCTTCCTGATTATCTTCCGGTTCATTCGAAATAATCCGTTGTTCTGTCATTTTATCAACCTCCTTTTATTTTTTCATTAATAATTTTAAGCCTTCTCGTAGATAAGCATCCGTTGAGTCTGCTTCGAATGATTCTAGATTCTTACTAATAGCCTTAATCTCACGTTGAGAATATCCTAAAGCAGATAAAGCTTCAAGACTTTCTTTCATAAATGGTGATGCTTGTGCCGGAATGAAATCAAGCGATTGTTGTCCTGGCATTGTGGTTGCTTGACCTTCAATATCATCTAATTTACCTTTTAAATCAAGCACGATTTGTTGTGCTGTTTTTTTACCAACACCTGGAAATTTAATTAAATAACTAACATCTTCTGTATTAATCGCATTAACTAAACCACGATGATCATCATTGGCTAAAATAGCAAGCGCACTCTTAGGACCGATTCCTGAAACATTCAATAATTTTTCAAATAATTTTTTTTCATCTAAATCGTAAAAACCAAATAACGTCATATCATTTTCACGAATAGCCTGATAAACAAAAATTTTAACAACTTTTTTTGAATCTTCTTGGTACCTAAATGGGTTAGCAACAAAAATTTGATAGCCTATTCCATTAACTTCTAAAACAAGATAAAAAGGTGTTACAGCCGTTATTTGGCCCATAAAATACTCATACATATTATTTTCCCACTTTTCCTAATCTACATGAATCTGCTTTTAATAGTGTACCATAGACCACTTATTTATACAGTTATCGCTTTTCTTACAAAAAAATCAATTATCACCAAATATTTGGCAACAATTGATTCTTAGCCTAACCTTCGTGACCGGTTTGATGTGAATCTTGAATTCGTTTAAAGAAATGTTCCATGTCTTGATTAGAAAAATGAACTAAAACTGGTCGTCCATGTGGACAATTAAATGGATTTTCAACATTTTTTAGCTCACTTATCAATGCCTTAGCTTGTCGATCATCAAGGTGGTGATTTGCTTTGATTGCCCTCTTGCAACTCATCATAATCGCCGCTTTTTCTCTAAATTCAGCAATCACTATTTTCCCATCTGTGAGTAAGTAATCAATCATTTCTCGAATCGTACTTTCTTCTTGCCCTTCTTTAAACCAGGTTGGATGCTGTCTAATAATGAAACTATTTTGTCCAAATGGTTCAAGGATGAGTCCGATTTTTTCCAATATATCGGTATGTTCAGTAATAATTATAGCTTCACTTACTGTATATTCTAGAACAATCGGTACCAATAGATTTTGCAAGTCACTAGAAACGTCACCAATTTGCTTACGATAAAACTCATAATTAATACGTTCTTGTGCAGCATGTTGGTCTAATATATATAACCCGTCTTCCGATTCTGTAAATAAATAGGTTCCATGCATTTGGCCAATATATTTTAAATCAGGAAACCTTTGTTCACTCTTTTTCGTGGTAGCTATTTCTTCATCATTCTCTTTCTGTACATCGCCTGTTTCATCCGGCGTAACAATAGAAAATGGTGCCACATTAATTTCATTAGCATATTGTGTCTCAAATGTGCTAACTCGTTTCGAATCCAATTGTTCAGCAACTTGAATTGAGATTGGTTCAATATTCCTTGATAAATGATTTAAATTTTCGCCAATTGTAATCTTAGGTTCACCACTTGTTACTGCATCCGTTTGTACTGATGAGAATTTAGGCTTAGCTTGATATTTACTTGAGGCTTCATTCAAATCAAATTGTAATTGATCCGTATCTATTTTTTCACGTTTCTTAGAACTTAAATTCTCTAATGCTTCCGGAATTAAATTTTCTTCAGCAATACGTTCATAGATAATCTTTTTTATAAGTTCAGTTAATTCTGGTTCTTTACTCAATCTTACTTCCTGCTTAGTTGGATGAACATTCACATCAACTAGCATGGGATCTAATTGAATATTCAAAATTGTAATCGGATAGCGTCCAACCATTAATTTTGATCCATATCCTTTAATGATTGCTTTATTTAAATTAACATTTTTAACGTAACGTCCATTAATTAAAATAGATATAAACTGTCGGCCAGCACGCGTTAATTCTGGCAGTGATGTATAACCGCTAATCTTAAAATCTAAATCATGACCCTTAAATTCAAGCATTTGGCGTGCACTTTTGACCCCATAGATAGCTGAAATAGTTTGTTTCAGTTGGCCGTTTCCAGTTGTTTTCAAGACTTCTTTACCATCATGTGTTAAAGAAAATGAAATATTTGTATGGCTCATTGCTAATCGGTTCATCATGTCGCTAATAATTGACATTTCAGTTTGCAAAGACTTTACATATTTTAAACGTGCAGGCGTATTGTAAAATAAGTCAGAGACTGTTATTTCTGTTCCTTTACGACTAGCAGATGATTTTTCATCTACTATCTCACCACCGTTAACAGCAATAACAGCCCCAGGTTGCCCTTCAATAGCTGTATTCAAAGTCACTTTAGCAACTGATGCAATACTTGGTAAAGCTTCGCCACGAAATCCTAGCGTACTGATTTTAAATAAATCTTCTCTTGAAGTAATCTTACTTGTGGCATGACGTTTAAAAGCATTCTGCAGTTGGGATGCCTCAATGCCATCTCCATTATCAATGACTTGAATTAATTTAAGCCCAGCTTCCTCAACGACTACATCAACTTGTGTGCCATGCGCATCAATCGCATTTTCAACTAATTCTTTTACAACAGATGCAGGTCTTTCAACTACTTCACCAGCAGCTATTTGATCCGCTAAAATTGTGGGCAGTTCAATTATTTTTGTCATTCATTCACCTTCAGTTCTATCCGTTCAATTTTTCTTGCCAGTCATATAAGACGTTCATAATATCTCTTGGCGTCATGTTCATCAAGTTAAGTGCTTTAAGTTCATCCACAACTGCTAACTGGTCCTTTGACAAGTTTTCGTTAACAAATAAAGATAACTGCGTATCATCTTCATTGATGGTTGTTGGTAATTCTTTTTTACTATCTGATTGTTTATTTTTTAGCTCTAAATCATCTAAAATTAATGTTGCACGGCTTAACAATTCTGCTGGCATTCCCGCCAATTTAGCAACATGAATCCCATAAGATTTATCTGCAGGTCCTTCTTGAATTTTATGTAAGAAAATTAATTCACCATTTTCTTCAATAGCACCTACATGGACATTTTTTAAAGAACTAACGGTTTCTTCAAGTATCGTTAATTCGTGATAATGTGTCGAAAAAAGTGTTTTGGCATGTACATGTTTATCCACATACTCGATAATCGCTTGTGCGAGTGCCATACCATCATAAGTTGCCGTTCCCCTACCAAGTTCATCAAATAAGATTAAACTATTCTCAGTCGCATTTTCTAAGGCTTGATTAGCTTCTTTCATTTCAACCATAAACGTACTTTGACCTGAAATTAAATCATCTGCTGCACCAATCCGAGTAAATATTTGGTCAAATATTGGCATTTTAGCCGCCTCTGCAGGTACGAAACAACCGATTTGAGCCATCACAACCGTTAATGCTAATTGACGCATATACGTACTTTTACCTGACATATTAGGTCCTGTAATCAATAAAATATCAAGTGTTTCAGGCATTCTAACATCATTTGGTATATAGCTTTGTTTTCCCATCACTTTTTCAACTACAGGATGCCAACCAGCTGTGATATCCAATTGATGACCTTCTTTTAATAATTGTGGTTTTACAAAATGTGAGTCTTCACTAACAACCGCGAAACTTTGTAAGACGTCTAACGTGGCAATTCCTTGAGCTAATATCTGTAATCGTTCAATTGATTTTTTAACAATATCTCTAATTTCGACAAACAATTTATATTCTAAATCCATCGCTTTACTCTCAGCACCTAAAATAATACTTTCACGTTCTTTCAGTTCAGGTGTGATATAACGTTCAGCATTAGTCAACGTCTGTTTTCGTTCATAACGGTCTTTTGGAACATTAATAATATTAGATTTTGTCACTTCGATAAAATAACCAAAAACACGGTTAAATCCAATTTTAAGATTTTTAATCCCCGTTAGATTTCTTTCTTTGGCTTCCATTTCAGCTAACCATTGTTTACCATTTTTCATTGCATCTTGATAAATATCTAATTTATCATTATACCCCGGTTTAAATAGGTGACCATCAGTCACTGATAAAGGTGGTTCATCAACAATGGCACGTTCTATTAAATTAGAAATATCATCGACTGGATCTAATTTATTGATAACATCAGAAAAAGTACCATCGTCAATTTCGTCTAAAACATATTTAATTTTAGGAACTTGTTTAAGCGATAATTTAAGTTGAACTAAATCTCGCCCATTTACGCTACCAAAAGCGACACGTCCTGCCAATCTTTCTAAATCATAAACTTTAACTAACTCTTCTTGTAACGTACTTCTTTCAAAATAATGGTTAATCAATAAATCAACCTTATTTTGACGGTCTAAAATTTCAGCATAGTTAATAAGCGGTCTATCAATCCACTGTTTAAGTAAACGACCACCCATAGCTGTTTTTGTGTCATCTAATAACCACAATAAAGTACCTTGCTTCTTGCCCGTTCGAATATTTTGCATTAATTCTAAATTATATTTTGAATAATGATCCATTTTCAAGAAAAAATCAGGCTCATAATGAACTGCTTTTTGTAAATGATCTAAACTTCGTTTTTGCGTAACTGAAAGATACGTTAACAAGTCAGTTACAACCGAGATTTCTAGTGAATCTGTTAAATCTTGAATCGCATAACTTGATTCAGCATGATTTTCAACAATTTCTTGTTTAGAAAGCATAATATTTAATTTTTCTAATGTTTCGATTGTTTCATCAGACAAACTATCATTAATCACAATTTCTTTAGTTCTCAAACTCATTATTTCATTAATTAAATTATCTAAATTATCTAAGCGACTCGTTTTTAATTCACCTGTTGATAAATCAACATAAGCAAATCCAAAACTATTGTTGTCTTCTATAATAGCTGTTAAATAATTATTTTCTTTAGACTCCTTCGCACCGTTATCCATCGTTGTTCCTGGTGTTACTAGCTGAATAACTTCACGTTTAACCATACCTTGAGCTAATTTAGGATCTTCAACTTGTTCACATATTGCGACTTTGTATCCTTTTTCAACTAAAATATCGATATAATTTTGAGCAGCATGATGCGGTACGCCACACATTGGAATAGGATCATCAGCTTTTTTATTACGTGTTGTTAACGTTAATTCGAGTAATTGCGACCCTTTAACAGCATCATCATAAAATAGTTCATAAAAATCACCAAGACGATAAAACAAAAAAGCATCAGGATACTGTGCTTTAATGTCAAAATATTGTATCATCATTGGCGTTAGTTTTGTTTTTTGCGGCATAGTCGAGATGCCCTCCTATCTCTAAATTAATCCATAAAAGGATGGTCATCATTAATTAATACAGGGAATATCTTTTTAGCATGTCCCGTTTTGTCATCAATATCTATCACACAAGCAGATAACGTTTTACGACCTGTTTCATCCACTTCAAATCGTGTTGGCATTTGCGATAAAAAGCGACCAATTACATTTTCACGTTTCATTCCTAAGATACCATCGTATGGTCCTGTCATACCAACATCTGACATAAAGGCAGTTCCTTTAGGTAAAATACGCGCATCATTAGTAGGCACATGTGTATGCGTACCTACTACCGCAGATACTTGACCATCTAAGAACCATGCTATAGCTTCTTTTTCACTCGTTGTTTCAGCATGAAAATCAATAAAAATGAAATCAGTCTCTTTTTTGACTTCTTCTAAAATATCTTGAACAACTGCAAACGGATCATCTGAAGGAGACATAAAAACACGTCCTTGCAAATCAATCACAGCTAATTTTTGCTGATTAATATTAATAATTGTATGTCCAATCCCAGGTACTTGGTTTGCTGAGAAGTTAGCTGGTCTAATTAATTTTTTTGCACCACCAATAAAATCTTGAATATCTCTATTATCCCAAGTATGGTTACCCATGGTTACAACATCAGCACCTGTTTGAAGGAATGCTTTATAGACAGATTCATTAATACCTCTACCCTTCGTTGCATTTTCACCATTTACAATGGTAGCCTGTGGATGAAATTTTCTTTTTAATTTTGGTAAATACTCTTTAATCATTTGTTGACCTGAATCGCCAACGACATCTCCGACAAATAATAAACGCATGGTTGTCCTCTTTTCTTATATATAAAACTAGTTTAACATTTTTTCTTTTTAATAGACAAAAAATGATGATTTAAGAAATTAATCTTAAATCATCATTTTTTTATTTAGCATACTCAATTGCTCTTGTTTCTCGAACGACAGTCACTTTAATATGTCCTGGGTATTCGAGTTCATCTTCAATTCTGTTTTTAATATCTCGAGCTAAGACAGTTGCTTGAATATCATTAACTTCATTTGGCGTGACAATAACACGTACTTCACGACCAGCTTGAATTGCATAACTTTTCTGTACACCTTTAAATTCATGTGTAATATCTTCAAGTTTTTCAAGTCTATGAATATAATTTTCTAACGATTCACTTCGTGCGCCTGGTCTTGCAGCTGAAACAGCATCTGCCGCTGCAACAAGAATAGCAATAGTATATTTAGCTTCAACATCACCATGATGTGAAGCTATAGTGTTGATGACAACATCATTTTCTTTATACTTCTTAGCTAATTCAAGGCCAATTTCCACATGTGAACCATCAACTTCATGATCAACTGCTTTACCAATATCATGTAACAATCCTGCGCGTTTTGCTAATGTAACATCTTCACCCAATTCAGCGGCTAACACACCTGCTATTTTGGCAACTTCAATAGAATGGCTTAACACATTCTGACCATAACTTGTACGATAATTTAATCGACCAATTGTTTTAATTAAATCAGGATGAATTGTATGAAGTCCGAGATCAAAGGTTGTTTGTTCACCTAATTCACGAATTTTTTCATCCATTTCTTTACGTGATTTTTCAACCATTTCTTCGATTCGTGCCGGATGAATCCGACCATCTTGAATTAATTTTTCAAGAGTCATTTTGGCAATTTCACGACGAATTGGATCAAACCCACTTAAAACGACTGCTTCTGGCGTATCATCGATAATTAAATCAATCCCTGTTAAGGTCTCTAATGTTCGAATGTTACGTCCTTCGCGGCCAATAATACGGCCTTTCATTTCATCATTTGGCAAGGTAACTAATGAAACAGTTGTTTCAGATACCATGTCAGCTGCACTTCTTTGAATAGCTTGAGCAACTAAATCTTTAGCATTACGATCAGCTTCTGATTTAGCTTGCTTATCACTTTCCTTAATCATAACAGCTCGTTCATGACTTAATGATTCTTTCGTATCGTCCATAATAATAGTCTGTGCTTGTGTTTGTGTTAGAGAAGCAACTCTTTCAAGTTCTTCTTGTTGTTCCTGAATCAGTGAAGTAGCTTCTTGTTGTTTTGTGTCAACAAGTTTTTGGTCAGACGTTACTTTTTTCTCTTTGTTCTCAAGCGTTTGTTCTCGTTTATCTAGTGCGCCATCTTTACGATCTAAAGTTTCTTCACGTTGAATTACTCGATTTTCTTGCTTTTGAATTTCTGAACGTCGTTCCTTTAACTCATTGTCTATTTTATCACGATAACTTTGACTTTCTTCTTTAGCCTCTAAAACAGCCTCTTTTTTCTGAGTCTCAGCATCTTTCTTTGCACTTTTTAAAATACCTTCAGCCGTATGCGTTGCGACATCAAGTGTTTTTTCGAAATTTGACTTTCTATATGCAATTCCAATAAAAATTCCAACAACTAAAGCAATAATAGCGATGATAGCGAGGATTAATACGGTTGTTATAGATCCCATAAAAGTCCACCTCCGCATCATCAAATAATGATTAATTTAACTAATCATAAATTTTTAGATGTTTTTTATTTTGTTCATATACACTTTAGTATTTTACGGTTAATTGCCCCCCGCTGTCAACAACAATCCATTGCCAAATTTAATTATTTACTCATTAATTTCATCAAATATCCATTTAAGTCCACTTAGAACACTTCTTTGTCTAATTGTTTCTCTATTTCCAGCAAAATGAAATTGTTTTGCAATAACGGGACTATTTTTAATTGCTAATCCAATCCAAACCGTTCCAGCTTTCTGATTTTCAAGCTCATCTGGACCTGCAACACCAGTAAATGAAATAGCAATATTTGTTTTCATTTTATTTTGTGTTTGTTGGGCCATTTGTTTAGCGGTTTCTTCACTAACAACACCATATTTTTTAATATCTTCAGTCGAAATACCTAAAATATCAGATTTGGCTGTATTAGCATATGTTATAAATCCACCATCATAAATTTTTGAGACACCTGGTATTTCTGCTAATGTACTTTGAAATAATCCAGCTGTTAAACTTTCGGCTGCAGAAATAGATAAGTTTTTTTCAATTAATTTAGTTACAACAATATTTTGTAACGAATTGTCATCCCCATAGCCATAGAAATAATCACCAACTTTGGAAAGTACATAAATCTCCATTTCGTTAATTAATTCTACAGCTGATTTTTTGTCTGTAGGACTTGCCGTAATTCGCAAAGTGACCTCATTTGTCTTGGCGTATGGTGCAATAGTAGGATTAGTTTGTGAATCAATTATCTCTTTTAATTCAGTCACCAATTTAGATTCACCAATGCCATAAAAACGTAAAACTTTTGATTCAAGATGACTATTTAAGTTATATTCTTCTTTTAATAGCTGTTCAACTTCCTTATTAAACATTGTTTTCAATTCCTTAGGTGGTCCAGGTAATAATAAGAAATCACACGAATCACCTTTGTAAAAATCACCAACAGCCATTCCAGCATGATTTTTAATTGGTTTTGATCCTTCTATATACAAAGCTTGTAATTTGTTGTTTTCAGTCATTTGACGACCCGTTTGTGTAAAATGATCTTCTATTTTTAACATGGCGTCCTTATTTTCAACTAACTTCTCATTTAAAAATTTGGCGACCATCTGCTTCGTTAAATCGTCTTCTGTTGGTCCTAAGCCACCAGAAAGGATAACCAAATCATTTCGTTTTGAAGCCAGTTCAATTGCCTCTAACATTCGTTCTTCATTATCCCCTACAACTGTCTGATAAAATACATTTACACCTAAATCAGCTAATTTTTCAGCTAAGAAAGCACTGTTCGTATTTACAATTTGTCCTAATAATATTTCTGTACCAACCGCAATTATTTCTGCATGCATGATGTTGCCTCCTAATTTAATTAAAAAAGACTAAAACGGTTAAATGTTTTAGTCTAAATATTTTTATTTTTCAAATGAATCTGAGAAAATAGCTCTATTTTGAACAAAGTAATCAATACCTGAATAAACAGTAAAGAATAAACAAATATAAAGAAAAATGGCAGCCATAGGTACATTAATTGCTGCAAATAACACATTATTTAAAAACAATAAAATAATAGCTATCATTTGGGTTGTTGTCTTAATTTTGCCTGGCATAGCTGCAGCCATAACTTCCCCATCATTTTCAACAATAATCAATCGTAATCCTGTTACCGCAAGTTCGCGACAAACAATAATTGCAGCTACCCATGCAGGTACTTGGTTAAATGAAACAAGGATAACAAATGCAGTCATTACAAGCATTTTATCTGCCAATGGGTCTGCAAATTTGCCAAAATTAGAAACTAAATGTTGGCGACGTGCAATTTGACCATCTAAAAAATCTGTTAATGAGGCAGCTGCAAAAATAATTGCACCAATTAGATGTGTCACCTGAATCTGTGTACCAACCCAAGTAACCATTCCCCAATCAATTGGTAATAACAATACAAGCATGAAGATTGGAATTAAAATAATCCGCACAACCGTTAATTTATTTGGTAAATTCATAATGATCCCCTTTTTCAAAAATTGCCAACAACATAGTATCCGTTGTTGACAATTCTGGCTTATTTAATATTTACAGTAACTGTTCTAACTTGTAGAGTTGCATTTGTTTTCATAAAATTAAATTTTTTACCGTTAATCGTGATACTCATAGCTGGTGCATTACCAAAGCTAAAGACAAATGACTTTGTACCGGCTGGGATTGTAACAGTATCCGTTGCATCTGAGACAAGTGTTGCTTGCCATAGTTGTGTGCCATCAGCCGTAATTGAGCTCCAAGCAGCACTACCAGAAGCTACTAATTTAACTTTAGAAGTTGTTGGTGCATTTTCCATTGTGTAAACAGTGTTTGTTCCCGCATCTGAAACATATGTTAATTTTTGCGTTTTCTTATCAGATGAAGAACTAGCCTTTACTGATTCAGAACTAGAAGTTTTAGTTTTTGAGTCAGTTGAAACAGATACTTTAGAACTTGAACTTTCAATTTGAGTATCTGTATCTTTACTATTCAATGTCACACCATAAATTGTACCCAAAATCCCTAAGACAATCACAACAATAATAATTGTTGGCAAGTACGACATAAACTTATCAAAATTACCGTCTTTTGGTAGTTTAGCAGACTTTTCAGAACGTGATACTTGTTCCTTTGCAACGACTGTTTCTTGTGTATCTGGAAGTGTTTCATTGAATTCTTTTAATAATTTATCCCCATCCAAATCAACCGTCTCTGCATATTGTTTAACAAATGCTCGAACGTAAAAATCTCCTGGTAAATCAGAAAATTTTTCATCTTCAATTGCAATCAAATAACGTTTTTGAATTTTCGTCATTTGTTGTAAATCATCTAACGTATATCCTTTATTTATTCTCGCTTCTTGTAATGTTTTTCCAATTTCACTCATGTCTAATTCTCCACTTAGTTTAATAGTTAATCTTCTAACAATCAGTATAACATAATCGTCATGTCCAATTTGTTAAAATTTTATTATTTTATTTCAACCATCCGCCTGAAACATAAATCGTTTGACCGGTGAGGTACCCTGCCTCTTTGGCTAATAATTGTTTTACCCAAAATCCAATTTCTTCGGGATGTGCGAAACGTCCCATTGGAATTTCACTTGAGATATCTTTCTTTGCATCTTTCGAAAATTGTTGATTCATTTTTGTATCAACTGCGCCTGGTGCCACCACGTTAACCGTAATACCTAACGAGGCAACTTCTTTACTATAAGCATTGGCAAAGGACGATAACGCACCTTTTACAGTACTGTACAGTACTTCCATTGGGCTACCAACGCCTCCATAAATTGACCCAATAAATATAATTCGGCCAAAATGATTTTGGGCTAACTTTGGTTCCAATTTCTGAATTAATGCCAATGGTGTTTGAACTTGCATCTTCATCATTTTATCTAAATCAGACATTGGGGCTTCATTGAATAAATGGTAAGAAGTTGTTCCTTCAGCAAATATTACAGCATCTACGGCAAATAGTTGGGATATCACTGGATCAACATTAGTCGCTGTCATATCAAATTGTAACGGCAAAAAATCTTGTTTTGGATATTTTCCCCTCAACTCTTGTGTTAATCCCATAATTGCTTCATCATTTTGATAATAATGCATTGTTAGCGACCAACCAATATCTGCCAATTGTCTTGCAATCATTTGACCAATATCACCAGACGCTCCAAAGATAACTGCCCAACTCATTTAATCATCCTCTTTAGCCATAATTTGGTAGACACTAATTGCTTCAGAACGAATAAAATCTTTAGCTCCTTGGCGAACTTGATCTAATGTCATATTTTCAATAATTGGTGCCCTATCAAAAACAGTGGCATCATCAAACAAATCACCATCATACTGATTTGCAATGCTCTCAAGTGAGTTCATCGATTGAATGGATTGACCTAACATTTCACGTTTAGCCAATTCAAACTGGGCCTCAGCCCCTGAAAGGTACTCTGACGCATTCTCTAAAATATGAATAATGGCATCCGATAACTTTTGAGGGTCATCAGTATCACCACTAATACTTGCAAAATGGAAGCCACGTTCAATTTCAAATTCATAGCCAAAGGAATCATCTAACGTCCCTTCATCATATAATTTCATATATTGAGGGGCCGTGTCACCAAACAAAAGATAAAGAAGCATATGGATTGTCTCTTTGTATTTCAAGCCGTTACGGCCTTCTGGAACATTATCTAATCCTTTTATACCAACAATTGTTTTAGCACGTTGAATGGCCATCTCAGTTGCACGATATGGCATGATGTCTGAACCGTCTACTTGAGTTTCTGGAATTAATCGTTTAATTGTTTCTGCTGCTTCTGGAAACTTTTTATGATTTTGATTATTTTTAATTAAATCTAAAGTTTCTTCTGGATCAACATTTCCTACAATAAATAAATTCATATTACTTGGATGATAAAATGTTTCATAGCACTTATATAAATCATCTGCCGTAATTTTATCGATTGATTCAATTGTTCCAGCGATATCACTGCTAACCGGGTGATTTGGGTAAAGGTTACCTAAAATACCAAAGTATAAACGCCAATTAGGATCGTCGTCATACATTTGAATTTCCTGTCCAATAATTCCCTTTTCTTTTTCAACTGTTTCAGGTGTAAAATACGGATCTTGCACAAAATCTAGTAATGTTTCAATGTTTTCAGGAACATGATTAGAGCTTGAAAATAAGTAGCTCGTTCGTGTAAAGCTTGTGAAAGCATTTGCACTAGCACCATATTCTCCAAATAAATCAAACGCATCATGATCTGCTTTTTCAAACATTTTATGTTCTAAAAAATGGGCGATACCATCCGGTACATGAACAACATCTTCTTCACCAATTGGTACAAATACACTATCAACTGAGCCATAATTTGTTGTGAATATACCATAAGTTTTATGAAAACCTTTACGAGGTAATATATTTACTTTCAAGCCATTTTCCAAAGTTTCTGTATATAATATTTCGTCAAACTGCGGGTATTCTAATGTTTTCATTAATTAATTTCCCCATTCAAAAAGAAGATTGCTTGTAATTTAACATTACGAGCGATAGCTTGAACGGCAGCTTTATCCACGCTATTAATGCCGTCTATCCACTCTGTTGCACTAACTTCTGTGCTTGTTAATTGATCAATCATCGATTGATTAATTAACGCCATTTGTGAGTCAAGACTACTTTGATATTGGTTAATCATTGTCATTTTTGTTTTATTTAATAGTTCATCACTAATGTCACCTGCGATAATATCATCTAATTGTTGTTGAACAATTTCGATAACTTTATCTTTATTTTGTGGTTCAATGCCTGTTTGTACAGTTAAAATACCTCTAAATGTATCTAACGAGCTACTTGCATAATAAGCCAAACTAGCTTTCTCACGAACATTTACAAATAACTTAGCTAGTGGTGAACCGCCAAAAACGCCATTGAAAATAAGACCCGCATAGTACCCATTTTCTCTGTAATAAACTGGTAACTGATATGCCAGATTTAATTTACCCTGAGTCACTGCTTGCGTTTCTGTTTTAGTCACAACTTCTTTAATAGCTTGATCATAGAATATAGGTATCATTTTAAAATCTCGAGGTTTAAAAGGCAACGTTTTAACAATAGTTTCAGTTTCTGATTCATCTAATTCACCAAGGACGAAAATGTCTACTCGATTAGTTGTAAGCATTTGTTTGTAGTAATCAAATAAGCTAGTTGCAGTTATCTTTTCAATATCTTCTACAGTCCCATAGCTAGGAATAGCTTGATCGTTTTGAAAGTAAAGTTTCTGTAATTCTAATCCTGCGTACGATTGTTTATCATCACTAATACTTCTGATAGACATCATCAAATTTTCCTTTTGGCGTTTAAATGTTTCTTCGTCAAAATGGCCATCAGTCACATTCGGATTGAAAATAATTTCTTTGATAAAAGCAAATATTTTTTTTAAACTTTCTGTTTTATGTTCTAAGAATTTATCGTTTACACCGTTTAAAATTAAACTTATTAAGTGAAAGTTTCCTTTTTTACTAACAGTGATACCAAAACTTGCACCATAAAGTTCTGATAATTTTTCGGCTAATTTTTGTTGAGATGGATATTCTGCACTACTAATTTCTAATAAGTTAGCTAATAGCATACGTTCTGCAGATTCTTTTCCGGTTAAAGGTGCTATAAAATTAATAACGATTCTATTCGTTTTAAATTGACTATTTTCAATAACAGTTAAGTTGACACCTGTTTCTAATTGTTTACGCACGAAAATGTGCCTCCTTTTAAATCGGATGTTCTTTTACCATGATAATTGAAAGACTAGTGAAACACAAATTTAATTGTTTCGTAATCTGTTTAGGCTAAACAAAAAAACTGAAAGCCCTAATTAGGACCATCAGTTTCTTCATTTATCAACACTTTGCGCGGCTTACTTCCCTCTGGCGGTCCAACGATTCCTTTTGCTTCCATTTCATCAACAATTCTAGCAGCTCGATTGTAGCCAATCCTAAAACGTCTCTGTAACATGGATACACTGCAAGATTGTTCATGAGTCACTAATTTAACAGCGTCCCCAAATAATTCGTCTTCTGAATCAGACGCTGATCCTGAGTTAGCTGTTTCTTCATCAGTCACAATCATCGTTTCATCGTATTGTGGTTCTTGCTGATTTTTAATAAACGAAATAACACTTTCAACATCTTTATCTGAAATGTAAGCATCTTGTACACGAATGGGTTTATTTAGCCCCATTGGTAGGAATAACATATCCCCACGACCTAAAAGCTTTTCAGCACCATTACTATCAATAATTGTTCTCGAGTCAATCCCACTGGAAACAGCGAAAGCCATACGTGATGGTACGTTAGCTTTAATCAATCCTGTGATAACATCAACAGATGGACGTTGCGTTGCCAAAATCATATGGATTCCAGCTGCTCGAGCCATTTGTGCTAAACGAATAATCGCATCTTCAACCTCATTCGAGGCTACCATCATTAAATCTGCCAATTCATCAACAATGACAACAATATAAGGTAACGTTGCTCTTTTTTGTCCGTCATCTGCGTTTTCTTGCATAATCATTTGATTATATCCAGAAATATTACGTTGACTAGCATCTGCAAACAATTCGTAGCGTCGCTCCATTTCAGAAACAACCTTATGTAAAGCTCGTGATGCTTTTTTAGGATTTGTAACAACCGGCGTTAATAGATGTGGAATACCATTATAGACACCTAACTCTACTTTTTTAGGATCAATCAACATAAACTTAACCTGATTTGGTTTCGTATTCATCAATAAACTTGTGATAATGCCATTAATTGCAACTGACTTACCACTACCAGTTGAGCCAGCAATCAATAAATGCGGCATCGTTGTTAAATCTGCTGTTACCAATTGGCCTGAAACATCGCGACCTAAAGGAACTTCGAGAACTTTATCTGGTGTTGGATTCTTTTGTTGAGATTCAATCACATCCCTGAATGAAACCATTGATACTTTAGAATTTGGTACTTCAATCCCAATAAGTGATTTTCCAGGAATTGGTGCTTCAATTCGAATATCTTTGGCAGCAAGTGCTAAGGCTAAGTCATCCGCAAGGTTAACAATTTTACTAACTTTAACACCAATTGCCGGATGTAATTCATATTCAGTAACAGATGGTCCTAAACTCACACTTTTAATTTCAACATCAACACCAAAGCTTTCAAATGTTTGCTTCAATATTTTTGTGTTTTTTTCAATTGTTTTATATTCGCCACTTTGGTCTTCTTTTGGAATTTTTGTAAGTAATGTAACTGGTGGTAATTGGTAATCTTCATTATCATCAGCCACTGTACTTGATATTATCTTAGGATCATCTTCTGAATCTAATTCTGAATCTGGTTCTTGTTGCGTAATGATAGGTGGTTCATCAACGGTCACTTCTCGTTCAGTTTTTATTTCCTTTTCTTCAGTTCTATGGTCAATTACAGGTTTTAATTCTTCTTCATCTTGTTCTGCTTTATTTTCTTTTCTTTCTTCTTTAAAACTATCTATTGCTACTTTCATTCGGCGAAAACCTTCTCTTGTCCAAGCAATAATTACGTTTAGATAGCGTTGAACAGTATACATAACTTCTGAAAAAGAGAGATCAAAAAAAATAAATAATCCGGCTAAGATGAAAAGTACACTAACAATATAGGTGCCTGCTTGTGAAATTAAGAAGTACGATAATTGGTATAAGCTTGCCCCTATCATTCCACCGCCAACTGTTGAACTAACTGCAGATTGTCGAAAATCGGAAACAAGTGTCTGCCATGTATATTGAATAAATTGGCTATGCACCGATGAGTGCCCAACAAACCAGGCTTCAAGAAAGACTAAAACACCAACATATAAAATAACGGATCCCCAATTAATTCTTTTCTTAACTTTGGGCTCTTTTCCCATAATCATTAAGTAACTTCCATATACACCGAGAATTAATAATGCGAATTGATATGTATTACCAACAAACAAACGGAAAACGTTAGCAAATAAAGCACCCAAATATCCCAGTGCTAGCACACCAAATATTCCAAACAATAAAAATATAACACCAATTATATTTTTAGAAAATTTGTATTGAACTGTTTTTTTTGTTGTTCTTTTTTTTCTTTTCTTTTTTTGAGCCAAAACAGTTCCTCCTTCTGTTAAAATAGATACTCAATTATACCATATCTTAATTACCTTCCGTGTCATTGTCTAGTCATTTCCACAAAAAGAGAGTTAATAACAATTATGTTATTAACTCTCTTTTTTGGCTGTAATTTCTTTGCCATCTTTAACTAACAGTAACCCTTGATATAACTGTAAATCATCACCACAATCTGAACAATAATCCATTTGTTCCTCATTCCAAAATGCTGTCAAAAATTGACGTTTACTTTTTTGATGGCTAAATTCAGTGGTAAATGCGCTAGATTGTTCCTCAAAAAAAGCCATCGCTTCATCCATTGAATCAAAATCAACTGTTTTTTGAATATGACTTTTCCAATCATCAAAAAACCACCATGGTTCATCAAATCCAAACATTGTTATTACTTGAAACAAGTTAGCTCACACCCTTCCATTTTATAAAATGACTGTTCATCATAAATACCGGTTTATTTCTTAACCCGAAGCAAGTATAACCCATTTATGAATTTCTAGTCTATAAAATGCTCAAGCTACTTATTTTAGCTTATCATTTTCATACGTGTGTGTTTTATCTAGATTTAAAAAGTCTTGTTGTCTAAGTGTTTCATAAATTACAATAGCAGCTGAATTAGATAAGTTTAAGGCACGAATGTGCGTATCATCTTGTGGAATTCGGATTGCTTTCTCTTCATTTTGGCGCATAAAGTTTTCAGGAAGACCTGTTGTCTCTTTACCAAACAAGAAGTAATAGTCCTTATTCACATCAGAATAATCTACTTGTGAATAAGTTTGCGGTGCAAATTTTGAAACCAAAAAAAGTTGTTTCTGATCTGGAATAGATGCTAAAAAATCTTGTAAATTTTTATGATACGTAATTTTTACTTTATCCCAATAGTCTAGTCCAGCACGTTTTAAATATTTATCGTCTGTTGAAAATCCTAAGGGCTCAATTAAATGTAGTTCAGTATCCGTTCCAGCACAAGTTCTAGCAATATTACCTGTATTAGCAGGCATAAGTGGTTCAAATAATGCAATATGATTCGTCAAAAATTAACATCCTTTCAAAAAATCGTTATTATTTTAGGCAACAAAAAAACGCATCATTTCGGTGTGGGCACGGCGAAAAGATACGTTAATGAAGATCAATTTCCAGAAGCTGACAACATCGTCGACAGTCTCTAAACAACCGAATTCGTATACTCATAATACCACAGCAATTTATTCGTTACAACACTGATTCTAACTTATTTTTACGATATTTTAATAGTGTAACGTCAACCGTAATTTTGGTTAAAGGTTGTTTTTTAGCTTTAGCCTGATTATCTGTTGTAGCTCCCCAATGTAAAGGAGTCATTTCGAGTAAGGCAGGAAACAAGCCTTCTGGAATATCGAATTGATAACTAATTGTAATTTGTTCAGAGTCAGGATAATTTTCTTTAAACAGATTTAAAACCTTTTCATTACTATAACTCCTATTATGACTCTCTTCGTTATATAGAAGTTCGCGTAATTCAACTAAGTAATTTGAATTTGGAATGATTTTTAATAACTGCCCGCCATCCTTTAATACTCGATCAAATTCTGTATAAGCAGAAGGCGAAAAAATATCAATAATTGTTGAAAATGACTTATTATTAAATGGTAGTTTAGCCAAATCAGCAATACAATAAAAAGCATCTGTCTCTTGTTGTGTCGCATAATTGATTGCATCTTTTGAAATATCAAATCCAACGTAAGTGTCTTTAGCATTTTGGCGTGTTACTTCTATATCATGAAGTGGTGTTCCCTCTCCACAACCTACATCCATAATTGTTTCTTCTTCATCAGAAAGCTGCTCAAGAATTTTATCCGTAATCGGTTTAAACAAGCCTGCTTGTAATAACTGTCTCCTTGCTAACCACATATCCAATTCATAATCACTTTTAACCCCATGATTCAAGAAAAAAAGAGTTCCTTTTTTTGATAAATCTATTTGATGATTTTCAGGGCAAAACATCGTCTGGCCTTCAACTTTACTGTAGGGGTTTAAGCAGACAGGACATCTAAATAAATCGATTTTATTTTTTAAAAATACGGCACTTTTCTCAATTTTTTTCAATTTACACTTATTCCTTTTTATCGTTTATTTTACATTCAATAGCTATTTATTTTTCAATGTTAATGTAATGACCTTTAACCAATTCAACAAGTTCTTCACGTTTTACGCCAACAGAACGACCAACTTTACCAGCTGAAACCCAAATTTTATCGAACTCTTGAATTCGTTCATCAAAATAAATGGGAAATCCTTTTCGAACATTAATTCCAATTGGTGTATTTGCGCCATGAACGTAACCAGTAATATTGATTAAATTTTTATTATCTGCTAAATGCAATTGTTTTTCATTTAATTCACGTGCTACTAATTTTAAATCAATTTCAAAAGTAATAGGAAGGCAAACAACTACGTAATCTCTATCACCGTTACTTCCCTGTAAAACAATTGTTTTTAAAATACTTCTTTCATCCGTTCCTAGTTCTTTAGCTTCTTTGCTTGAATCCATTTGTCGACCACCTAAAAAATCAAAAGTATAGCTCTCAAATTCAATATGATTTTGATCTAAAATGCGTTCGTCATTTGTTTTTTTTACTTTTTCTTTTTTTGCGATAATAATCACTCCCAAAATAATTATAGCACGACGTCTATCTCTTCACGTATTCTTATTTAATTTTCGATTTATTTCAAAAATATGTTGACTAAATTCGCTAAATAGCGTAAATTATCAGTTGGTTACTGATAATAATTTAATAAATACTAAAAATAGTTCGTGTTTAAAAGAAATGGGGAAATATTATGCCAGTTTTTGATTATGAAGATATTCAGCTCGTCCCTAACAAATGTATTGTAAATAGCCGTTCCGAAGTCGATACATCTATTCAATTTGGCCCTCGCCGTTTTAAACTACCCGTTGTACCTGCGAATATGCAGACAATTATCGATGAACCGTTAGCAGAATGGCTTGCATCAAATGACTATTTCTATGTCATGCACCGTTTCGATGAAGAGAGTCGCTTACCTTTCGTCAAAAAAATGCATGCAAAAGGTTTGTTTGCTTCTATTAGTGTTGGCGTTAAACCACATGAATGGGCATTAATTGAAGAGCTTGCCGATGCTGATTTAATTCCAGAATATATAACAATTGATGTGGCGCATGGCCACGCACAAAGTGTCATTGATTTAATTCATCATATTAAAAAATGGTTACCAGAGTCATTTCTAATTGCTGGAAATGTTGGCACACCTGAAGGCGTTAGAGAACTAGAAAATGCTGGTGCAGATGCAACTAAGGTTGGTATTGGACCCGGAAAAGTTTGCATCACTAAAATTAAAACTGGATTCGGTACCGGCGGGTGGCAATTAGCCGCTCTTAGATTATGTTCTAAAGCAGCAAGTAAACCAATTATCACTGATGGTGGTATAAGAACTCATGGTGATATTGCTAAGTCAGTCAGATTTGGGGCCTCAATGTGTATGATTGGTTCACTCTTTGCTGGTCACAAACAAAGTCCTGGTGATTTAATTGAAAAAGATGGTAATCTATTTAAAAGTTATTTTGGCTCTGCCTCTGAATATCAAAAAGGTAGCCACACTAATGTTGAAGGTAAAAAAATGCTCGTTCCTTTTAAAGGTGACATTCATGAAACTTTACTTGAAATGCAACAAGATTTACAATCTTCAATTTCTTATGCTGGTGGTAATTCTCTCTCTGCACTTGAAAAAGTCGATTATGTAATTGTTAAAAATTCAATTTTTAACGGTGATACGCTTTAATCAAAAAAGTTAGACAAAATAAAATTTGTCTAACTTTTTTGATTATCTTTATTCGTTTTCTCTGATTCGTCATACAAACCAGAATCCTTTTTATACCATACAAAAATCCGCGTTACAATAACTTTTAGAATTGCATATCCTGGGATTCCAAAAATAACACCTATTAATCCAAAAACCCGTCCCGAACCTAATAAAACAATTAAAATTGTAACGGGATGGATTGCTAAACTACTTCCAAGAATCAATGGAGAAATCAATCTTGCTTCAATTGTTTGTTCAACAATAAAAACAACAATAACCTTTATCAACATAATTGGTGACACGAAAGCAGCAATTACTAGTGCAGGAATCATCGCTAGAAAAGAGCCTAAATAAGGAATTAAATTCAAAAAACCTGCCAAAATCCCTAACGTTAAAGCAAACTTAAGACCAACTACTGAAAAACCAATAACAAATAATATGGCCACAAAGAATGCTACCGTTAACTGACCTCGGATATATTGACTGACTTGTAAATTAATTTCATCTAATAATTCAATGATTGATTTGCGATATCTTACTGGGAAAAAATTTGATAAATACTCAGGTAAATCGTGCCCATCTTTTAATAAATAAAATAAGATAAAGGGTGCTGTTACTAATCCAATGATAAATGTCGTTACAGTACCAACAACGCTACCTAAAGAATCAACTGTTGATCCAATAACTGAGCTCGCTTTTTTGGATACTGTTCCTACGATATCTGTATTTATTTTTTCAATTGAAGTTTTAATAGTATCAAATAAAGATGACGACATAAAATCATTCGTTTGATGTGTGATATTTGACCAATACGTCGGCCAATTTTTAATAATACTAATTGTTTGTGTTTGTACAGCAGGAATCAAAACGACAATCCCCCATACTAAAAACCCAGAAATTACTATAAATACAACTGTAATAACCAAACTTCGATTCAATTTAAAGCGCGTTTCACAAAAATCTATCAATGGGGATATTAAATAATACAGCACGCCAGCTAAAACAATTGGGAAGCCAATAATGCTTAATAACTCTCCAATTGGTGCGAAAAACCAGCCCACTTGTGCTAACATAAAAATAATTAGCAAACTTAACAAAACAATTGATAAAATGCTAACTGTTTTATTATTAACAACCCATTTCCAAAACCATGATCGTTGTGAAGTCGATTTTTCATTTGGGAGCATTTTAATCTACTCCTTTACTTATACGTGATTGTATTACCGACTTTAAAAGTTGGCAATACATGCGGTGTTAAATAAATACCATTTGGTTGTGGATGTTCTGGAACTTCCATAAAGAACAAGGTAGCATGCCCAACCGACTCAAAATTACTTGAAACTAACTCTCCAGCGAAATCAATTTTATAAGTTTGTTCATTAATAATCATTTCATCACCTGTTTTTGGCGAAATAATTTTTTTATCATCTTCAAATGATTGAATGACAGAAACTTGTCTTAAATCATCCGTTGCACTCTGATTGAAAAGGATAACAATAGGTTCCTTTTTTGAGATGGCATCTTTTCCAATTTCTTCAATTCTTGCTGTAATCATACTTTATCGTCTCCCTTATCCTTTATAGTTACCTATAATTATAGCATAGTCCCCAGTATAAATAATAACGTTTACAAAAATATATGATATAATATTGACAATATCATGAGGAGGTATTTGTAACTATGAAAGAGACTATTTTGTTTGGTACATATACAAAAAAGACAAGTACTGGTATCCAACGAGCTCAACTTGATACAATTGAAAAAAAAGTTTCTAACGCTACACCCTATATAAAGGTTGAAAATCCAACTTATCTCACGAAATCGGACAAAGGTGTCTTATATACCGTTTCAAAGAGGTCAGATTTAGGTGGTATATCAGCCTTTACCCTTGCATCAGAAAATCCCCAATTTTTAAATGACGTTTCAGCTGAAGGCGCTCCGCCTGCTTACGTTGCTGTTGATAATAACCGTCAATTAGTCTACAGCTCAAACTACCATAAGGGTCTTATTTCCATTTCAAAAATTCAAACTGATGGCTCATTAGCTCTTATTAATGAAGTTACAAATGAAGGTCATGGTCCAAAACCAGAACAAACAAGCTCTCATATTCATTTCACTGATTTAACACCAGACAATAGGTTAGTTGTTTGTGACCTTGGAACTGATCAAGTGTTAACTTTTGATGTGTCAGATAATGGTGCTATTAAACAAATTGCTGAGTATCGTTCAGAGCCTGGGTTCGGTTCTCGTCATATTGTTTTCCATAAAAATGGAAAATTAGCATACTTAGCTGGAGAGCTCTCAAGTGAAGTTTCGTTACTTAGCTACAATCAAACGGATGGTTCATTTAAAGAGATTCAAACACTTTCATCAATTCCATCTGATTGGAATGCTCATAACGGAATTGCTGCTATTCGCATTTCTAAAGATAGCCGCTTTTTGTATGTCTCTAATCGCGGAAACAACTCAATTGCTTGTTATTCACTTGCTGTTGATGGCACAATGACACTTATTCAACTTATTTCAACTGAAGGTGACTTTCCTCGTGATTTCAGTTTAAATAAAACAGAACAATTTTTGGTTGTTGCTAACCAAAACACTGATAATGCTACCTTATTCGAACGTGATTCAACCTCTGGTAAATTAACTTTACTTCAAAAAGATATTGCCGTTCCAGAATCCGTTTGCGTTTATTTTGAAAATTAGGAGAAATTAAATTTGTTAATTAAAGAAGTTGCAGTTGAAAATTTTACTGATATCCCAAAACAATTTGCCGCTGGTGCTAATCGTTTTGAACTTTGCGATAATCTTGCTGTCGGTGGTACAACTGTCAGTAAAGGTGTTATGTCTGAAACAATGCGTTATGCACAGGACAATGAAGTCCCTGTAATGGCAATGATTCGTCCCCGTGGCGGAAATTTCGTTTATAACGATACCGAATTAAAAATTATGGAGGCTGATTTATTTCAGGCTCAACAACTTGGTGTAGATGGCGTCGTATTTGGCGCTTTAGATACGAATAATAACTTAGACATAGAGGCGATGGAGTTTTTAATTGCAGCAAGTGGTGGCATGCAAATCACTTTCCATATGGCTTTTGATGAAATTCCTAATAATGCACAACTTGATGCGCTATCTTGGTTAGCAGAGCATGATATCGATCGTGTTTTAACGCATGGCGGATCACTTGATAAGCCTATCGAGGAAACGTTACCCCACCTCAAAGAAATTATTGACTGGTCAAACGGTCTCATTAAAATTGTTCCAGGTGGCGGTATTACACTTGATAATGTTGATACTATTGCTGCTAAATTAAACGTTAAAGAGCTTCATGGTACAAAAATAATTTTAAAATAATCATCTAAAAAGGTTCCAACAACTTCATGTACTAGGCCCTGTCAAGTTGACGGATGAAATAATATAAAATTTAATATGTTTCTAAATGGCTTTATCCCAGTATT
>NZ_JBXAXY010000007.1:0-62421 GCF_056782015.1 Dellaglioa sp. CoH-57-MRSF-17
TGTCTCCGATTGAATATCGAAAACATACCGACCAGATGATCGCTTAATATTTACTCCAACTTTTGGGGTTCACTTCATGTTTCTTTTTAATTTATTTTCTTTTCACGAATCATAAAAATTAGTCCCATAAGTAATCCTAACGCAGCAGGAACTATCCAACTTAAGCCAATATTAAACAGTGGTAAATAATGATTTGCAAATGCTAACATATTTTTAGCAAAAGCTAAATTTTTAATTGAAATTGGCATCGCGTTTAGTCCATCAAAAATGGCACTAAAAAGCGTTAAAACGGTTAACCATTTGTAGATAATGCTGACTTTTAAGTCATACTTATTTAAAGTAGGTTCTAAACAGGCAGCAATCATCAATACAATAGCAAGTGGGTAAAGCAACATCAAAACTGGTGTTGATAATGTAATTAATTGATCTAACCCAACGTTGGCAATTAAACAACTAATCACACAACCAAGTGTTAAATACAATTTATAGCTACCATGACCAATAATTTCAACACATGTTTTAGCACATGCGCTAGTCACGCCAATTGCCGTTTTAATACAAGCAACAACAATAATTGCAGCAAGAAAGAAACTTCCGAATTGTCCAAAATAACGTTGAGCAACTTGAGCTAAAATAGCACCACCATTACCAGAATGTGGAAATACACCCAGACTCGTTGCCCCAAGATAGGCCAAGCATGTATAGATGATTCCCATCAAAATAACACTGATACTACCAGAATAGATAATCCCTTTAGTAATTGATTTAGGATTCGTAATACCTAAATCTTTAATTGTATCCACAATGATAATACCAAAAGCCAAACCAGCGAGTGCATCCATAGTGTAATATCCTTGCCCAAAAGCAGACATAAAAGCACCATTCTTGTAAGAACTTGTTGCGGGGAAATCTGAAAAATTACCCATTGGCTTAATAAATACAAATAACAATAAAATAGCCAACGCACATAAAAATATGGGATTTAAATACTTACCAACATAGACTAATATCTTGGTTGGTTTAACTGCCAAAAGCCAAACTATTGTGAAGAATAAAATTGAAAATAATAATAGCCATACTGAATGTTGGCTGGCTTTAATATGTGGTGCAATTCCAATTTCAAACGGAATAGTTGCTGATCTTGGACCTGCAAATAGCGGTCCAATAGTTAGGTAGAGCAACATTGTGAAAATTATGCCATACGTTCGATTAACCTTAGAGGCTAAATCGAAAACTCCCCTACTTTTAGACAATCCAATAGCAATTACACCTAAAAAAGGTAACCCAACACCAGCAATTAGAAAGCCTAAATTACCTATCCACAGGTTTTGTCCGGATTGTTGACCTACAAAGACTGGAAAAATTAAATTTCCCGCGCCAAAAAATAAACCGAATAACATTGAGCTAATAAATAAATACTCATTCTTACTTAATTGTTTTTCTTTCATTCTCATAACCACCTTATCTGTTCATATACAGTAACAAATTCATAGTCAAAGTACAATATAATATGTATAATCTAAGTGTCAGCAAGGAGGAAAATATGAAAAAAATATTAATTTTACACACTGGTGGTACAATCGCCATGTCTGAAAATCAAGAAACAGGCGCAGTTGCACCTGGTGCAGAAAACCCTTTAAACCAAGTTGAAAATCCATTTGGTGATCGTTTCGATTTAATCACTGAAAATATTTTTAACTTACCATCCCCACATATTGGCCCCATAGAGATGCTAATTATTCAAAAAAGAATTATGCGTGCATCCGCGGAAGCGATTGATGGTATTGTTATTACTCACGGTACGGATACATTAGAAGAAACTGCTTATTTTTTAGATCTTACATTACCGAACCATCTACCTGTCGTTTTAACAGGTGCTATGCGTTCCGCAAATGAAATAGGCTCAGATGGCTTACACAATTTTCAAACAGCCATCTTAACTGCAGCAAGTGATGATGCAGTTGATAAAGGTGTCTTAGTTGTTATGAATGATGAAATTCATACAGCACGCTATGTAACAAAAACACATACAACAAATGTCGCAACTTTTAGAACACCAACGTTTGGCCCAATTGGTAGTATCGCTAAAGATAACGTGACCTTTTTTGCCGAATTGCTAAGCCAGACTTGCTTAGCAATCGACAAAGTTGTTGATCATGTTTATTTAATTAAGGCTTATGCTGGAATGGATGCTGATTTACTTGGTTTTCTTAATAATGACCAAACGAACGGTATTGTCATTGAAGCTCTTGGTGCAGGAAATCTTCCCCCACAAGTTTTAGCTAATCTTCAAAAATTAATTGATCGCGATATTCCAGTTGTAATTGTTTCACGTTGCTTTAATGGCGTGGCACAAGATGTTTACGACTATGAAGGTGGTGGCGTTCAATTGAAAAAAATGGGCGGCATCTTCTGTCGTGGCTTAAATGGTCAAAAAGCAAGAATCAAACTATTGGTTGGATTAAGTGCTGGTCTTGAAAAAGAAGAACTCTCGATTTATGTCGCAGATGCTTTATCATAAAAATATAAAAAATGCTCTGAGTAACTGGATAGACTTCCAGTTACTCAGAGCATTTTTTATTCTAACGTTTCGTCCACTCACAGTCAGCTTCACAATAAACATCATCACCAATTTTAATCTGGTGATGTGTCGTTAAGTTATCAATAACAACGATACTATCTATCTTATGACCATAGTGAATTTCTTTTTCATATTTAATATTCATATGTTTCAAATCATGTGACATTAAAAAGTCTTCTGACAATGAATCTAATAACCAATCAAAATATTTTGAATTGTTTACATGTTGATTTGGATCAATATCAAAGAATCGAACGTCATATGATTTTTTAGCAGCTATTGTATCTTCTTTCATGATACCAACTGGTTTCTCCAAACGCTCAATTCTTCGTGTATATTCAGCACCAAAAGGTTCAATAACTTCTGGCAATACACGAGTCATTTTACGTGTTTTATGATCCATTAAAACAAATACAGCATGAATATGTGCACACTCATTACCTGCTTCATCATGAACCCAGAAATCTCGGTAACAGAAGAAACGATTGTACGAAACAGCCTCAGTAGTTAATGTTAAATTCTCATCAATATGTGGTATTCTCGAAATATCAATAAGATATTGTGTAATAACCCAACCAAAGCCCAAATTTGTTAAATCTTTTTCAGTAATTCCTAAGCTATCACTTTGGTCTGTTGAAACCAAAATAATCATGTTAATTAGCATTGCTACTGTCACACGCCCACTTTTATCGCCTTCATAGTAAACCGCACGATGTAGCTCACTAAATTTATTATCTGCCAATATGTTCACTCCTTAAATCTGATGATACAGATTATAAACTTCTTGTTTTTTCATCTCTTGTTTCTTAGCAATCTCTTTTATCGCATCATTAGTTTTCATACCTGTTTCAATCAAATAATCAACTTGTTCTTCAATTGACATATTAGCCAGATGATCAACTTCCGTTGCTTCTGGCGAATCATTTCCCTCAACAATTACACAAAATTCTCCACGGACTTGCTCAGTGCCAGCCCATTTGATAGCATCATCCAGTGTTCCACGCAAGAATTCTTCATAACGTTTAGTTAATTCTCGGCATAGTACAACTTTACGCTGACCACCAAGGCTAGCAGCTATTTGTGTTAATGTTTTTTTCAAGCGATGTGGTGCTTCATAAAAAATAAGCGTCATTGTTTGATTTTTCAACTCAGCTAATTCTTCTTTTTGACTCTTAGGTTTTCGCGATAAAAAACCATAGAATAAGAACGGTTGTGGCGCTAATCCAGAAGCTATTAATGCAGTGATCCCGGCATTTGCCCCAGGAAGTGGCACAACTGGAATCTTAGCTTCAATACATGCTTTAACAAGATCATGCCCAGGATCACTAATTGATGGCATTCCTGCATCACTTACTTGTGCGATTGATTGACCAGCCAATATTTTATCAACAAATTGCGGAATACGTTCTTGCGTATTATGTTCATGAAAACTCAATTGACTTGTTTCAATTTCAAAATGATTTAATAATTTTTGTGTGTTTCGTGTATCTTCGGCTGCTATATAGTCAACCTCTTTTAAAATATCAATCGCTCTAAACGTCATATCAGATAAATTACCAATTGGTGTCGGTACTAAATATAATGACCCAGTTGTCCCTTTACCTTGAAAACTGCTTTGTGCTGCTATTTCACTCATACTTCGCGCTCCCCATAAATTAAATCTAAACAGAAAGCACAAGGTTCATCATCGACTCGACGTGATCCGTACATCCCTTCAATATTACAAATATGAAAACCTTGATCATATAATTTTTCTAAGTTTTGACGTGATTTTGACAGATTTGCATCGGAAGATTCATTAAAATTCTTAGACGTTTGTCGTTCTATTTCACTTAATCGTTCTCTCAAATGTTGGTTTTCAATCTCCAATTCAGCGTTATTTTCAAGAACACCAGTCATATCAGATTTTATTGTTTCAAAACTCGATAACATTTTTTTCATTTCTTCCTCGATAGCTATAAAATTATCATATAGTTGACGCTTATCCACAAAATCACCTTCATTTCATATTTTATAAATCTATTAATTTTAACGTTGTTACTTCAATTGCACTTTGAAATGTCATATTTATTTGGAGCATCGTTTTAATTTGTAAACAACCATCTAATATAGCAACTAACTTTTTATCACTAATCATTTGAGTTATTTTATCAATTTCAGTTAAACGATTAGAAAAACTCACTTGTTCCTTACGATTATAACGGACAAGTAAACAATCACGCGCTAACAGTACCATTAAATCAACCATCAATGCCTGTTGTTGTTTTTCTTTTGCGAGTGGCACTAGTTTTGTTTGTACCAAAATGAAACTTTCAGCATCATTTTTCAATAATTTACTGAACCAATTCCAAACTTGATTTGTCATTTCAGTAAAATTCTCATCTTGTGCTAATGCTACAGCATGGCTTGTACTCTCAGTTACATGAACAAGTAACTGAGCCTGATCTTTCAAGATACCTTGATTTAATAAATTTTGAATCAATTTTTCTTGAGAGAGTGCGACAAAATTAACCAGTTGGCACCGTGATTGAATAGTTGGCAAAATTTGATTTTTATTTTCTGTTAATAAGAAAGCTTTCACATTTCCAACAGGCTCTTCTAAAAATTTAAGTAAACTGTTCGCAGCACTAGCTGTCATACTCTCAGCTTTTTCAATTATAAAAATCTTTTGGCTACCTTCAACACCACTTTTTGAAAATTCTGATTTCAAAAATCGAATTTGATCAACTTTAATTGACTGGCCTTCAGGCTTAACACTCACGATATCAGGGTGATTACCTGATAGAATTCGTTGACATTCACCACATACACCGCAAGGCTTTTGATCCTCGTCAGCAGTACAAAAGAGTCGCATTGCAATCCATTGTGCTAGTTCAACCTTACCAATACCTTCTGGTCCGGAAAATAGATAAGCATGGGCTAACTTATTTGTTATTATCAATTTTTCAAAATGTTCAATTAATTTTGGCTGTAATTCTTGAATTTTAATATTACTGGTTTCATCAGCTAATTCTGTCATTACTATTTACTCCTAAAATTGATGAAACTCTTCTACTGGTAAGACAAATACTGTTGCACCACCAACCTGAACTTCTAATGGAAATGGTACTTGTGCATCCATTGAAACATCTAAGTTAACAGGGGGGGCCATAAATTGTTCACGCGTTGATGATGTCTCTTTAATGATTTGTAATACCTCATCAACACGTTCATCTTCAATACCAATTAAAAAGGTTGTATTACCAGACTTTAAAAAACCACCAGTTGTTGATAGTTTTGTTGCACGGACATTTGAATCTATAAATATATTGCTTAATCGGTTACTATCTTTATCTTGAACAATCGCTGTAATTAATTTCATTTGAATTCCCTCATTTCATTTATTTAAAAGACTCGGGTAATTTTTTCTTCAGAACGTCAATACAATCGTCAATTACTTTTTCCAAAGGTTGCGCCGCATTAATGGTTATAATACGTTCTGGATTTTTCACTGCTAATTGTTGGTATGCTTTGCGTACTTTTTGATGGAACTCTAACTTTTCATCATCTAAACGATTTATTTCATTTTGACGATGCTCAAAAATTCGTTTTAATCCAATTTCTGATGGTACGTCAAAGTATAAAGTTAAATCAGGTTCTGTTCCATTTGTTGCAAATAGGTTCATATCAGCAACCGCTTGCGTTCCGATATCTCTACCAGCACCTTGGTAAGCAATTGAACTATCAACATAACGATCACATATTACAATTTTATCTTCCTTAAGTGCTGGGAAAATTATTTCTGCGATATGCTGACGTCTTGATGCTGCAAACAATAATGCTTCAGTTCGTTTATCCATCTCTGGATAATCTTGATTTAAGACAACTTCACGAATGGCTTCAGATATCGGACTTCCACCTGGTTCACGTGTTATAACTAATTCTTTTACCAAGTTATTTTGTATCTTTTTTATAATACCTTTTAAGGCACTCGTTTTGCCGGACCCATCTGGTCCTTCAATCGTTATAAATTTTCCAGTCACATTAACGACCCCAATACTTATTATTATTGTACTTGAATCTTAAAAACCTGTCCATAAGATAAACCTACTATTAGTATACTATCTCTTATTTAATAAATCTAATCAGCATTTCACAAAAAAACGCCAAGACAAGTTAGGCGAATTGTCTCAACGTTCTTTCTAATTTAATGTGTGATTACTGAAGCCTGCATATGCCCTTTAACTGAACGAACACGCGCTTCATTATAGAGAAAGAAATATCTTTTTCTTGCCATCTGTGTTTCATTAATTAATTCTTCATCAACTTCGTAAATGGCCTCTTCAGTTTGTTTGGCTTGATCCCATGCTATTTTAGCGAGATCAATTGACTCTAGCAACTTAGCGTCATACTCTTTACGTAATTTAAGTTTTGTTTTTTTATTAAACATTACACCGTCAGCTCATTTCTATATTTCAGTACGTCCTTCAATCGCTTTAAACAACGTCATTTCATCTGCGTACTCAATATCGCTACCTACAGATAGTCCATGGGCTAATCTTGTCACTTTAATTCCAGCCGGTTTAATCAATCTCGATAAATACATTGACGTTGCTTCACCTTCTGGCGTTGCATTTGTCGCAATAATAACTTCCTGCATATCGGGATGCGATTGAAGACGTGTTAATAAACTTGTGATATTAATATCTTCCGGCCCTTTACCTTCAATTGGTGATAATACACCATGAAGCACGTGATACAAGCCGTGATACTCTTTCATTTTTTCTAAAGACATCACATCTTTAGGTTCTTCTACAACAATAACTTTGGTTTGATCACGTGATGAATCAGAACAAATCTGACAAGGATCTTCTTCAGTAATATTGCCACAGATACTACAATAATGTAGGTCTCGTTTGGCAGATATTAGTGATTTAGCAAAATCGGTGACATCATCTTCATCCATATCAATTGTAAAAAAAGCTAATCTTGTAGCAGTTTTACCACCAATACCTGGTAATTTCATATAACTTTCAATCAATTTTGCGATAGGTTCAGGATATTGCATTTTCTTTAGCCTTCTTTAATTTTAAGTTTATAGTCCAGGCATCCCTTGAGAATATTTACCCAATTTATCAGTTGTTGTTTTTTCAATTTTTGTCATAGCATCATTAACAGCCATAATAATTAAATCTTGTAACATATCAACATCATCAGGATCGACTGCTTCTTCTTTAATCATGATATCAGTCATTTTTTTGTCCCCTGTAAAGGTTACCTTAACTAAATCATTTGAAGCTTCGCCAACAAATTCAGTTGCATTCAAAGCCTCTTGGTCTTTTGTCATATCTTTTTGTAATTTTTGCATTTGTTTCATCATACCTTGCATATTACCATTTCCACGCATCATTATTAATTACTTCCTTTCTAATCCTGTTTAATTTCTATATTTTCTGTTCCAAAAATTTCTTCAGCTTTTGAAACAATTGGTTCTACTACTTCAGGTTCTGGCTCAATAATTGTTTCAGTTCCCTCGTGCTCATTTTGTTTAATGTAAGATTTTCGGACTTCTGGCCATTGCTCTGCTGTAATACAGACCACCTTAGGGACATGATGTAATAATCGATCTAACCCATTACCTAAAGCATCGAGTAACTCTGTATCACTTGAAGCTTTGACAGACAAGAATTCGTAATTAAAACTAACAAGTACACTGTCAGGACTAGCCGCAACCGGTTCACTAGCTTGCATAATCGCACGTTGTGTAACTGAAAGTTGATGCAACAACTCTGGCCAAACCTGTTTTAATTGTACCAAACTTTCTTTTGTTGCGTGATCTAAAATAGGATAAATTTGAGATAAATTTAATGTTGCTTTTTTTTGAGTAGAGGCAACTTTTTTAGGCTTAGCTATTACTGCCACTTGCGGTTGATTATCATTCTGACTTAAATCAATTATTTGCTTTTTCAAGTCTTCAACTGTTTTAGTTAAATTATTAATTTGTTTAGATGCATCTGAACTTAATTCTGATTGAGTCGTCTCCGCAATCGTATCAGAGGTATTAAATTGTGATAATCGAATTGTTAATACTTCTAAATAAACATCTGGATGTGTTGTAAATCGCATTTGTTGTTGAATTTCATTTAAAACATTTATCATTTGGTATAAGAAATCAGCAGAAATAGTCTGTGATAAGTTTTTAAAATCATCATTAACCATCCCTAATTCTAGTTGATTAATAAGTGCTGGTGCTTGCTGATATAATAGTAAATCACGACTATAGGCAATTAAATCTTCGATTAATCTAGTTGAATCTTTACCTTCGTCTATAATTGCTTGTATCGTTTCTAATGCCTCAGTAGTCGCTTTTTGACTAACTTCCGTGACGTAATTCTGTATTTTATCCTGTGTTACACTACCGGTTACTAACAAAGCATTATCCAAAGTCACCTTGTTATCACCGAATGAAATGACCTGATCTAAAATACTCAAAGCATCCCGCATTCCACCTTCAGCTGCTTTAGCGATAACTTTAAGCGCTGGTTCTTCATATTCAATTCCTTTTTCAGACAAAATATAAACCATTCGTTCATAACTGTCAGCTGGCGTAATACGCTTGAAATCAAATTTCTGAGTTCTAGAAATAATGGTTGCTGGAATCTTATGTGGTTCCGTTGTAGCAAGAATAAAAATAACATTTTCAGGTGGTTCTTCAAGCGTCTTCAAGAGTGCATTAAAAGCACCCGTAGATAGCATATGAACTTCATCAATAATATAGATTTTAAAATCAGCTTGTGTGGGTGCATACTTTACTTTGTCACGGATATCACGAATTTCTTCAACCCCATTATTAGAAGCGGCATCAATTTCGATAACATCGTTTAATTGACCATTCGTAATAGCGATACATGTCTCACATTTGTTACATGGTTCGCCATTTTCCTGGAAGTGACAATTAACTGCCTTAGCAAAAATTTTAGCTGCGGACGTTTTACCTGTTCCACGTGGACCATTAAAAATGTATGCATGACTTGTTTGTTGTGTCATAATTGCATTTTTCAACGTCTGCGTAATCATGTTTTGTCCAACTAAATCACTAAATTTTTGTGGACGCCAGACACGGTATAAAGCTTGGTAACTCATCACAATCTCTCCTTTCAAAATCTATAAATAGCTTTTTAAATAAAAAAATCTCTCAGCCATTTCTGACTAAGAGTCTTAAATAATCATAATTACTTAAGGCACAAAGTGAATCAAACTTAGTGCTGCTTCCTTCCGGATCTGACACAATTCGTAAGCACACTATTGCCTTAAGGCCTTGCGGCAATTATTATAATACATTAAATTCCAACAAAAAGCTACCTTTATGATTGCTTTTTTTCTTTTCTTTTACGACGAACTTCTCTAAAGAATGATTGGAGTAGGTCTTTGGCTTCATCTAATAATAATCCAGATTCTACTTTTGCTTGATGATTAAATCGTTCATCCGTTAATAAGTTCCCAATGCTGCCTGCAGTTCCTGCTTTAGGATCAAATGCACCAAAGTAAACTTCGGGGATTCTTGAATTGATAATCGCACCACTACACATTGGGCATGGTTCTAGTGTTACGAATAATTGCGCATCTACAAGACGCCAGCTATGAATCGTAGCACAGGCTTCTTGGATGGCTAAAATTTCAGCGTGAAGGGTTGCATCTTGCACGTGTTCACGAATATTATGGCCTCGTCCAATAATCTCACCATTTTGTACAACAACACAGCCAATTGGTACTTCACCAATAATTTTTGCATTTCTTGCTTCATATAAAGCTTCGCGCATAAAAAATTCTTTTTGTTCTTCAGTTAATTTTTCTACCATTTACTTCACACTCATTAAAATATAGTAACCTTTATCTTTTAAAATAATGTCACAATTACCAAAAACTTCAGTCATTCTCTTTTGAGCCGAACTTGCCCCTTGTTTCTTTTGTAATACAGCAAACAATTGTCCGCCAACTTTTAAATGGTCGAATGCGCCACTTAAAATTTCATGAACGACCTCTTTGCCTGCTCTAATAGGCGGGTTTGTAAGAATTGCAGCATAATCTGTCTTTTTTACATGACTGTATGCGGCAGATTCAAAAACTTCTATATTATTAATTTTATTGATTACCGCGTTCTTCTTTGCTAATTCTAATGCTAATTCGTTTACATCTGTCATGTCTATTTTTCGTTCTGGTTGATTCTTGGCTATAGCAAGTCCTATTGGACCGTATCCACATCCAACATCTAAAATATTTCCCGGAATTATTTTTTGTTGCTCAACTGCATTTAATAAAACTCTTGAACCAAAATCGACTGTTTTTTTTGAAAATACACCATTATCTGTGGTAAACTTAAACTCGTTGTTCAACAGTTTAAATGTCCATTCTTTTTCATCATGAATAACATCTGGATTTTTCGAAAAATAATAATTCGTCATATTTTTACCTACTTTCTCAATAGTTTCTATAATACGGAGAAAATCGAATTTTCGCAATCAAAATTTAATATAAACAATCCAAGACCTTGAACACTACATCTTGTGTGATGCAACTTAAAATCACACTAAATGTAGTGTTTTTTTCAATTGATTTTTGGATTATGTGTTGTATACTTATCTTATTAAACAAAACAACAAAGGGGAATTTATATAATGAAAAAAGTTACTGTATTTACAAAAAACAACTGCATCCAATGCAAAATGACAAAACGTTTTTTAGAAGAAAACAACGTCGACTTTGATGAACGTAACATTTCCGAAGACGATAACGCAATCGATTACTTGAAAGGCCAAGGTTTCCAAGCTGTTCCTGTTATAGAAGCTACTGGATTCGATACAATCGCAGGATTTCGTCCTGATATGCTTAAAAAGTTGGCAGTCTAATGAAAATTGTTTTCTTTAGCATTACTGGACAAACACGACGCTTCATCAATAAAATTGGCTATCCTTCATTTGAAATCGATCCAACAAACCCGCTTATTGAATTAAATGAACCCTATATTTTAATTGTTCCAACTTATGAAATTGGGCTCACTGAATCGGTCAACGACTTTATTGAATATCAATCAAATAGAGAAAATATACTGGGTGTTGTTGGCGGTGGGAACCGCAACTTCGCCCAACTTTTTATTTTTACAGCCAAAGATATCGCAACCGACTATCACGTCCCATTATTATATGAATTTGAATTCAATGGCACTGAAGAAGATGTAATCAATATGAAGAAAGTAGTTGATGAAATTGACATTAAAAACGTTAAATAGTGATAAAGTCACTTATTATGATTTAAATAATGAAATTAATATTCCCGTAGACGGTCAAATCCCACTTCAAAAAGATCAAGAAGCCTTAACCGCCTTTTTGAAAGAAAATGTTGCTGAAAATACAATGCAATTTGATTCATTAAAAGCACGTTTTGATTATTTAATTGACAACAACTATATTGAAACTGATTTTTATAATAAATATGACTTCTCATTTATAGAGGAGCTCTACGCTTATTTAGCAGCTCAAAAATTCCATTTCGGTACATTTATGGCTGCCTACAAATTTTATGCTCAATACGCACTTAAAACTGATAATAATGCCTATTACCTTGAAAATTATATTGATCGTGTTGCAATGAACGTTCTTTACTTTGCTGATGGTAATACAGAACTAGCTATGAATTTAGCTGACGAAATGATTCATCAACGTTACCAACCTGCTACACCTAGTTTCTTAAATGCCGGTCGTAAACGTCGTGGAGAATTAGTTTCTTGCTTCCTAATTCAAATTACTGATGATATGAATGGTATTGGACGTGGCATTAACTCAGCACTTCAATTATCTCGAATTGGTGGTGGTGTTGGTATTACGCTCAGTAATTTACGTGGCGCAGGTGCACCAATTAAAGGGATTGAGGGCGCTGCTTCTGGTGTTCTACCCGTTATGAAATTATTAGAAGATAGTTTTTCATATTCTAACCAACTAGGACAGCGTCAAGGTGCTGGAGTTGTCTATTTAGACGTCTTCCATCCAGATATTGTTGCTTTCCTGTCAGCTAAAAAAGAAAATGCTGATGAAAAAATCCGTGTTAAAACTTTATCACTAGGCATCACTGTACCTGATAAATTTTACGAACTCATTAAAGATAATGCAACGATGTATCTTTTCGATCCCTACGGTGTTGAAAGAGAATATGGAGTCCCTTATTCCTATGTTGATATCACAAAAGAATATGACAATATGGTTGCCAATAAAAATATTAGTAAAAAAACGATTCTTGCCCGCGAATTAGAAACTGAAATTTCTAAGCTGCAACAAGAGTCAGGCTATCCTTATATTGTCAATGTTGATACAGCAAATCGCGCAAACCCAATTGATGGTAAAATCATTATGAGTAATCTTTGTTCAGAAATCATGCAGGTTCAGACACCATCAACTGTGAATAATGCACAAGGCTACGATGTTATGGGGACTGATATTTCATGTAACTTAGGCTCAACTAACATTGTTAATATGATGGCTTCTCCAGATTTTGGCCGTTCAGTTGATTCAATGGTTCGCGCTTTAACTTTTGTAACTGATAGTTCAGATATTGATGTTGTGCCTCCTATTCAACATGGAAATAACTTAGCGCATACCATCGGTTTAGGTGCAATGGGCTTACATGCCTACTTCGCTAAAAACCATATGCATTATGGTTCAGAAGACTCAATCGATTTCACTAGTGTTTATTTTATGATGCTTAACTATTACTCATTAAAATCATCAAATGCTATCGCTAAAGAAAAAAATGAAACATTCCATAACTTTGAAAAAAGTACTTATGCAACTGGTACCTACTTTGATAAGTATCTTAACGAAGATTGGGGCCCTACTTCTGATAAAGTTGCTGCCTTATTTGATGGCATCGACATCCCTAATCAAGAAGATTGGGCGACTTTGAAAGCTAATATTCAAACTGACGGTCTTTATCATCAAAATAGATTGGCTGTTGCACCTAATGGCTCTATTTCATATATTAACGATACTACTGCCAGTCTTCACCCAATTATTAACCGAATCGAAGAGCGTCAAGAAAAGAAAATTGGAAAGATTTACTATCCAGCTCCTTACCTTTCAAATGACACGATTCCATACTATACTTCTGCATACGACATGGATATGCGTAAAGTTATTGACGTTTACGCTGCTGCACAGGAACATATCGATCAATCACTTAGTTTAACTTTATTCATGCGTTCAACGATTCCTGAAGGCCTCTACGAATGGAAAAATGGTCGGACAGATAAAATGACAACACGTGACTTAAACATTTTGCGTAATTATGCGTATAATAAAGGTATTAAGTCAATTTACTACATCAGAACCTTTACTGATGATCAAGAAGAAGTTGGCGCAAACGCTTGTGAGAGTTGTGTTATCTAAACTGTAACGGAGGAAAGTTAAATGAATAATGATAGTTACAAAGCAATTAATTGGAACGAAGTTGAAGATCAAGTTGATAAAGCAACTTGGGAAAAACTAACAGAACAATTTTGGTTAGATACACGTATCCCCCTTTCAAATGATTTAGATGATTGGCGTACACTGAGTCCTGCAGAAAAAACATTAGTTGGTCATGATTTTGGTGGGCTAACATTGTTGGATACGGTGCAATCACAAGATGGGATGGAAGCGTTGCGTCATGATACACGGACTGCCCACGAAGAAGCTGTTTTAAATAATATTCAATTTATGGAATCGGTTCATGCTAAAAGTTATTCATCAATTTTTTCAACGTTGAATACAGCTTCAGAGATTACTGAAATTTTCGAATGGACAGACAAAAACGAATTTTTACAAAAAAAAGCACAACGTATTAATGGTATTTACCAAAACGGGTCACCATTGGAGAAAAAAGTTGCTTCTGTTTTTCTTGAAACGTTCTTATTCTACTCTGGTTTCTATACGCCACTTTACTATTTAGGCCATAACAAACTGGCAAACGTTGCTGAAATTATTAAATTAATTTTACGTGATGAATCTGTTCATGGTACCTTCATTGGCTATAAATTCCAATTAGGATTCAACGAACTTTCTGAAGAAGAACAAGGTAAAATGAAGACCTGGATGTATGACCTTCTGTTTGAATTATATGAAAACGAAGAAAAATATACCCATGAACTTTATGATGAAGTTGGTTGGACTGAAGAAGTTTTAACCTTCTTACGTTACAATGCCAACAAAGCTCTAATGAATTTAGGCCAAGATCCTTTGTTCCCTGATACAGCTTCTGATGTTAATCCTGTTGTCATGAACGGAATTTCAACATCAACATCTAATCATGATTTCTTCTCTCAAGTTGGTAATGGCTACTTACTTGGTAGTGTGGAATCAATGGATGATTCAGATTATGAAATTGGTGAAAGCGGCCAAATGAAACGTCGTCCTAAACGTTAGAAAAAAATCCTTACTATCAGCCTAAAAACTGATAGTAAGGATTTTTTATTTAACAGTTTTAACTTTACAATTACAGTAACATTCCCACTATTCCCGCACAAAGTATCAATATTCCTATAATGACCATCCATACACCTGATAAACGATTTAATTTCTCACGATGACTAGAATCCTGCGTTATTTTCTTCATCCTAAAGTTGGTATATTTATTAGGAACCGTTTTAGGCGCATAGTTTCCTAAGATGATCAGCAATGTTCCCACTATCAGTGCAACACTGCTAATAATATTAACCTGATGTCCCAACGCGGTAGCAAATATCATTGTTGCTAAAAGTATTGATAAGATTGGCGTAATCCAAATTAAAGCTGTATCTAGTTTCTTATTTTGACGATTAGTGTTATCTATTACCATTATCACCACATTGATTAAAATCATCAATAATGGGAACCCAATAATAACTAGATTTTTATCACCATACTGATCAATATTACCACCTATATTCCAGTGAATCGGAATTTTATTGGGTAATTTGTGATACAAAACTACTCCCATAATCATTGGAACAAATCCAAATAAGATGGCGCTGATATTCCTTTTATTTTTCATAATTGTCTCCTCCTACCAGATATTGTGACCATTTTAAATAATTCGAAATAGTCGTTTGATTCAAATTAATATGGTTACTACTTTTACCAATTGGCAAGCTATAATCCTTACCAGTAATGTAGTAAAAAAAATAGCATTTAGAGCTAATTAAAAACTAACCCTAAATACTATTTTTTTAAGCGTTCACTTTGTTAATCACTCTTTTATCTGTTGGTAAAACAGTTACTTCAAATTCTGAAATATAAGCATTTTCATAGTCCAATGCCTTAATATTAAAATTAGCAATTTTCATTTCATCATTAGCTCGAAATTTTGAGTCATTATTAAGCACAAATCCAGTAAGCGTCACCGCTTCACTTTCTTCCGTTTCTTTAAGCGTTGTATCAAAATATCTTTCAAAATCATATAATGTCACTTTACCTGAAACTTTAAATTTATTGTTTCCCATATCTACTATATTATCGTCATTCGTATCATCAAATTCTTCTCTAACAACACCAAATAATTCTTCATAGATATCTTTATCTGTAACAATCCCTGAAGTCCCACCATACTCATTAACGACGATAACGATTGGTGTTCTCTTAGATACCATAACATCCATAATACTATGAACTTCAGCATTTTCTTGAACGGCCGGAATATCACGCATAATTGTTGAAATCAAATTTGTCTTATCAATTTTTTCCTGTCGCAATAAATCATAACTATAAACGTACCCGATAACTTTATCTTTATCATTGTTAGCAATAACTGGGAACCTTGAATATCTAGTTCTCCAATATAAATTAACAACGTTTCTAATTGAATCGTCTACGTCTACTGCAACCATCGATGTTCGGTCAATCATGATATCTTCTGCCACTTTATCATTCATATCAAATGCTCGTCGCATGAATGTTAAATCTTCTTCATCAAGTTCACCAGCATTTGCGGATAATCGAGATAATGAGAGAATTTCAGTTTGCGAATAAATATCTTCTTCATTTTCAACTTCATAACCTAACAAATGCGTAATCCAATTTGCTGAACGATCTAAAATCCAAATTAATGGGTATAACACAATATGGAAAAACATAATAGGACGGACAATAAATAATAATACTGGCAATGGATCTGCAATTGCAATATTTTTAGGTACTAAATCAGTAAAAACAGCATGAATAACAGTAAAAATAAGAATTGCAGCAACCGATGCAATAGCATTTGCCATAGCCGCGGGTAATATATTTGATTGTATAATCGCATCTGCTATTGTTTTTTCACCAATCCAACCTAAAATCAAACTAGTTGAAGTGATTCCAACTTGGGCCGTTGACAGATACTCCGTTAGGTTCTCCGTCATATGAATAGCCCGCTTAATATTTTTAAGCGGCTTTTTCCCATACATATCTTTCAATGCACTAATACGGACACGAACCAACGCATACTCAGTCAGTGTAAATAACACAGACAAAAGTAATATTGCGATAATAACAATTACATTCACTAAATAATTTTCCGGACCAGAATCCAAGGTAACACCCTACTTTCAATTTGTTGTAATTTCTTAACTTCCATTATATCAAAAATATTGTTCATAAACTAGTTAACACTTTATCATTATATCTAAAATAAGGCTATCTAAATCGATATATCTTGGTATTATCTTAATTATAATTAAGAAGTGTCATTTTTAATTAGCCTTTTCGTAAACAACTATTACTTAAATAAGTTATAATAAAATTATCATATAAATAATTAGAATTGGGGATCTATAATGAATTTTTTAAAGAAATATGGTTTTTATTTAATGGCACTTGCCGTTATAAGTGAGTGGATTTTGCCTTTAGCATTAGCACCATTTGTACCTGGTTATTTGCAATTCACTAATTTAATTAGTGATTTTGGGGAAGTTGGCGTTCCAACTCATATGGCATTTAAAGTTTGGGAAGTTATAAATGGACTTCTTTTCTTACTTTCAGCACCAGCTTTCTATGAATATTTTAAAGGTACGTCAAAAAAATTAGCCAGCTGGTTTACCGCTATGTTAATTATTTTTAGTATGACCGATTGTCTTTTAACAGGAATTTTCGATCGTGCACTCACATCAAATACACAAAGCATTACGGGTATGATCCACAATTATTCGTCAGGCATTGGCGACACCGCTCTTTTGATTAGTATGTTTTTTTTATTAAAACTCTATCAAAAGCAAGGTAAAAAACTAATTACAACCCTTTTATTAGTTGCCTTTATTATTTCACTAGGAATTCAATTTTTATTTGTTTATCCAAGAATTATGCCAGATTCACAATTTAAAATTCCTTATCGTGGTTTGTGGCAACGTTTAAATTTATGGTTACTCTATATGCCATTTTTATTAATCTCTATCAAAAATATGTTTAAAAAAAGATAATACTAATTAATGAAATGCCTCACAATTATTAGACATAAGTCTAGTAATTGTGAGGCATTTTTATATCTAAATAATCGAGTAAGAAAGCAATCATCATACGCAGTTTCCAGACTAAAAGTACGTTAAATTAACTATTTGTTCACTACATTTAGAGTTTCTTTTGCTTCATAACAAACGTATTTCTTGCAAATTAAAAGACATAATTCCGATATTTTACCGGAATTATGTCTTGGTGTCTCAAATAATATATATCTCTACCCTTTTAATATACTATATTATCTAATATTCTTTATTAAAAACTTCATTATAGGGCTAGGCATTCTATCCTTTTTATCTACTGATTTTTTTTGATTTACAACTGCTAAAATCTGTAATAACGTAAAGGCAATCGAACTACGTTTCCTAAATGAAATATATTTTGGCTGCCATTTAGTTACATATTTATTTTTATACTTCTTTAGTCCCTGGAAACCATAAAAATGATACCCATATTCATAAATTAAATGAGCTATTTTTTCTTCCGCAAAACTAAATTTAGATTCACCTACATTCGACAATGGTGCCATACCCATATCGAATAATTCATAGCCGCCTTCTTTTGCTTGTTGAAAAAGGCTAATAAAGATTTTATCCATAATACCAGATGGCGCTTCTTCTCTACTATATCTCATCAAATCAATCGATAAGACCCTATTATTTCCGGTTGGCATCATTGTCGCAAAGGCAACCTTATGTCCCTCAGAATCATTAATAATAGCAATAGGCGCTTGATTAAGATAATATTCATCGAAAAATCCTAAAGAAAATCCTTTTTCAGCTTGTCCATTCAGCCAACTATCAGATATTTTTTTCAATTCTTGAATAGTTTCCTTTGAATAAGGGGGCTCGATCATTGCAAATGTATAGTTTTCTCGTTCAAATTTATTCATTAAAGCACGTTCAGAACGTCTTTTTTTACCAGCCAATTCAAATTCAGCTACTCTAACAAAACCTTCTTCACCCGTTTTAATGAAATCAAATCCAACTTCATGTAACATCATTGTTAACTTCGCATCAACTTCATAAAAAACTAATTCTAATCCTTCAATATCTGCGTCAACAATAAATTGATTAATTGCTTCACGAATAAACTCATGATTACCAACAGGTTCACCCATAACCACTAATTTATTCGATTTTTTTTGATAAAGGAAAAATACTTCGTCCTGTCCATCATTTTGATAGAAATAAACATTTTTATCCTTTAAAAATGAAAGATGACTGACTTCATTACCACCATAAGTATCAATTACATTTTTAACACGATCTGCTGGAAAATCTTGCTTACCAAATCGTTTATCCTTACCAGATAAGTACGTAAATGCAATCCATAACACCACAACTGCAGAAAGTAAACCTAGGAATCCTGATAGCCATATCTTTTCTGAAGGAAATAAGAATACATCTGGAACTTTACCCTTAAAGTGGAATTCTGGCATGTTATAGAATCCTACGATTGTGTATAAAATGAATGTTCCAGCAAATATACTTCCATCAATTAATAAACGGCCCCATGAATATTCAAATCTTTCACGATAAAATATTGGTTTAGATAATAGTGCACAAATGAGAATGATAGTTAAGAAAATAAGTATTGTTACTGAGAAATCATGCCACAATGTATTAGCAATACCCACGACAACAAAGATAATCATTGGCCAATAGACACGTTTAACTTTAGATTCAATACCTCGACCAATCCCAATCATTAAGAATGCAAGTATAATATTACTCATTTGATGAATGAAATAAAAGGTATAAGGATATAAGTAATTAATAATTGGATTAGTAAATGTAAATTCTGGAACCGTTGAAGCAAGTAATAAGATGATACCTGTCATATAGAAAAATAACACAAGTATAAAATGTGCTACTCTACTGAGTAAGATAACTGGTAGTCCATTTAAGTACTCATTAAGACGATGTCCTGAATCTTTAACGAATAATAATACCCCCACTAAGAATGGGAATATATAATAAAATAATCGATAAAACAATAACCAGATAACAGCTGTGCTATCCTGTACACCTAATGTTTGTAACCCTAAAATCATAAAGACATCAAAAGAACCTAACCCACCCGGAATCATTGAAATAACACCGATAATTGATGCGATAATAAATAACGGGAAGACAGCAACTAAATTAGATGTATCAACATTCATCATAAATCCGATATAAATGAAAAATAAACCAGCAGATCCCCATTCTAAGGAAGAGCCAAGTATTAACGTTAGTTCACGACCTAATGTTAAATCTGCAAAAAATTCTGAATCTCTTGTCTTTGTAATAATAAAAACAATTGGAAAATATAGGCCACCTAATAACAACCAGACCCAATACTGTCCGAATTGTGGTCCAATATTTAATCCAAAAATCATGAATAAAGAAACCCAACAATATAGTGATAGACCCGCAACTAAAAATAATGCTATTTTTGATATAGCAAATAGCACCTGTTTTTTAGACGCATTTTTACTATAAAAATTAGCTCTAAGTGATGCACCTAGTAGGCCACCAAATCCTGCTATGTTAGTCATTGTATTCGTTATCCAACCGCTTTGAAGAATGTATCGCCAAGAATACTTTTCTGGTAAAAATTTAACCATGACAAAATCATAAATCATCATCGGAAGGACAGCAATAAATCCAATTACCAACATTAATATAATGGATTTTACTGACTGTGATTCAAAACTTTGCTGAACTTGTTCACCATTTATATCCTTAAATATTTGTCCAACTTGGATAATAACAAAAATTAAAACTGATAAAACAAATAAAAGCTTAATTGCTGTTAATCTTTTTTTAATAAATTCATTACACGTACTAATTATTTTTTTCATTTTTTGAATCCCCCGATTTATTTTTTGTTACTTATACTCCCCCCGGAATATATAATACTATTTTTTCTTTTGTTCTACGTAACCTTCATTTCACAATAAAGTCTATATCGTTAATAAAATTAATGTAGTCTATGTAAAATTTGGTATAAAATAACTAACATCACCATAAAAATAATTTGCTTCGATCTAGTTACTATTTCTAAATTAACTCTTTTATCTACATACTAACTAATTTTAAATAAGCGCTGGTGATCATGCCAAACTGTGGACATTAATAAATAACTAATGATGTATATAGAAAAAGTTTAACATTAATTAATAATTCGACGAATTTCTAATTTTAAAGAGATTTCAAACGCTAATATTGGAATAGTTATCGCTATCCTTTAAATAGACGCTTCTAATTATGTTCGTTTATAGCTTACCCCCTCTACATTTTGTCCATTTTATTCAATATTTTTTCAGATATATGTTTATTTAAATACCTTACCACGATTTATTAACATAACCAAACATTTTGCAAAAAAATAGCACGATGATTTCCAATAAATTGGAAATCATCGTGCTTAAAATTATTCAAAAATAAAAATATTATTATTTGAGAGTAACTACTGCGCCAACTTCTTCTAAAGAAGCTTTCATTGCTTCAGCTTCGTCTTTAGAAATACCTTCTTTGATAACTGATGGAATGTTATCAACTAAACCTTTAGCGTCTTTAAGGCCTAAACCTGTAATTTCGCGAACGGCTTTGATAGCTTTAACTTTTTGGTCGCCAGCTTCTGTTAATTCAACAGTAAATTCTGATTTTTCAGCAGCAGCTTCGCCAGCACCAGCGCCAGCAGCAGCTACAGGAGCAGCAGCTGAAACACCGAATTCTTCTTCGATTGCTTTAACTAAGTCGTTTAAATCTAAAATGCTTGCTTCTTTTAAATCAGCAATGATTTTTTCTGTATCTAATGACATGTGTGTATCCTCCATTTTATGTGTACGATTTTGTGTGTACCTTTAGGTACCGATCATAGATGCTAAGTATTAAGCAGCAGGTTCTTCGTCTTTACTTTCTGCAACAGCGTTAATTGCATAAGCAACGTTGCGAACAGGTGCTTGTAATACTGAAAGTAACATTGAAAGTAAGCCATCACGACTAGGTAATGTAGCAAGAGCGTTAATTTCTTCTAACGTTGCAACTTTACCTTCAATGACACCACCTTTAATGCTAAGTGCTTCAGCAGTCTTAGCAAAATTAGCCATAATACGTGCAGGTGCAACAACATCTTCGCTAGAAAATGCGACTGCAGTAGGTCCAGAAAATACTTCTTCCATACCTTCATACCCTGCTTTTTCAGCAGCACGTACTAAAATCTTGTTTTTGATAACTTTCATTTCAACGCCTGCTTCGCGTAATTCCTTACGTAATGCAGTCACTTGTTCAACCGTTAAACCACGGTAATCCACAACAACTGCAGATGCAGCGTTATTGAATTTTTCAGTTACTTCATCCACAATTAATGCTTTTTGTGCGATAAATTCTTTACTCATAATTGATTCACCTCCTGTAGTCGTGTCAGAGCTTTTTTACAATAAAAAAACTCCGTGTCCACCAAGACACAGAGAGAGTAATACTTCACTCCTCGGCAGGTAAATTAAGGCTTGCGCCACCTGAGTCTTCGGTAGAATCATAAATTAATTGACTTCCATAAATTTAACACAGTTAGATATATGGGTCAACTAAAGAAATTTAATTATCTAATATTAGTTTTGAGCCAAGTTTAAGCTTGGACCAAATGTTGTAGCAACAGATAAATGTTTGATATAGCCACCCTTAACTGATGATGGGCGAGCTTTAACAATAACATCGTTGATAACATCAAAGTTACCAATTAATGCTGCATCATCAAATGATACTTTACCAATTGGAACATGAACATTTCCATCTCTATCAGTACGGTAAGTTACCTTGCCGGCTTTAGATTCTGAAACTGCTTTTTCAACGTCCATTGTAACAGTACCTGTTTTAGGATTAGGCATTAAACCTTTAGGTCCTAAGACACGGCCTAAACGTCCAACTTGGGCCATCATATCTGGTGTTGCAATAGCAACATCAAAATCTAACCAGCCACCAGAAATACGTTCAACCAAGTCATCATCACCAACAACGTCAGCGCCGGCTGCAAGTGCAGCTTTAGCTTTATCGCCTTTAGCGAATACAACAACAGTTTGGTCTTTACCAGTACCATTTGGAAGTACAACAGCCCCACGTAATTGTTGGTCTGCTTGTTTTGTATCTAAGTTTAAGTTGTAAGCAAGTTCAATTGTAGCGTCAAACTTAGCAAAGTCCATTTTCTTAGCTAATGCGATTGCATCAGTAATTGAATAGTTTTTACCTTCTTCAACTTGTTTTAAAGCGTCTTGATAATTTTTACCTTTTTTAGCCATCTTGAATTTTCCTCCTTGCAATATGTGGTCTAACGGATAAACCTCCCACTTGATACATCTATTTTCATAGAGTATCCGACCGAGAAGCGTGTTTGTAGTTAGGAATTAACCTTCTACAACGAATCCCATGCTTCGTGCAGTTCCTTCGATCATGCGCATTGCAGATTCAACACCTGAAGCGTTTAGATCTTGCATTTTAGTTTCAGCGATTTGTTGAACTTGAGCACTAGTTACTGTTGCAACTTTTTTAGTGTTAGGTTCGCCAGAACCACTTTCAACGCCTGCAGCTTTCTTTAAAAGAACTGCTGCGGGTGGTGTTTTTGTAACGAAATCGAATGAACGATCTTCGTAAACACTAATTACAACGGGAATTAACATACCAGCTTGGTCAGCTGTACGTGCATTGAATTCCTTTGTAAAGCCCATGATATTAATACCAGCTTGTCCTAATGCAGGACCAACCGGTGGAGCAGGAGTTGCTTTCCCTGCTGGAATTTGTAATTTAACGACGTTTGCTACTGTTTTAGCCACGTGACATACCTCCTTGTAAAATCCGTGCGTGGTAAATGGAGATATAAATTTCTCCTCCCACTGTATGCAGAACATACTAATATAATATAACACCCAGATGGGTTCCACGCAATCTTATTTATGCTTTTTCCATAAAAATGTGTAAATTGATTCATCAACTCGTTTATTTTCATGTAATAATCTGTGTGCTGCTCTTCGACCGCTCACAATAAGTTCCTGATAATTAAGCTGATTTTCAACTAAATAGCGAAGTGATAAAACACTATTAATGGAAACAGCGCCATCATTGCCATTTTTCAAATCGCCAGCAATATTTAAAAATTGTAAATTCTCCGGTAGATGCTGCATTGCCTTTTCAAAATACTGGTAGAGTGAAGTCGTTTCCACTGGACCTTTATCAGTTAAAAATAAATCTTCAATGATAGGCGTATTTTGTGCTACATTATGATCATTGTATGGTGCACCAATTGAAATGGCATGTGCCACCATTGGGACATCAGTCATATCTCTGTATTCTGTCATATAGCGTAATATACTGACACTACCCATTGAATGCCCAACAAAATCGACCTTTTCAATGGCATAAGCGCCATATAAAAATTGCATAATATAATGTAACCATAAGCTTTGTTTTTCAACAGGAGCTATATTATTTTTAAATAAAACTTGAATGAATGGTTGCGCAGATCTTAATTGACCTTCAACATGTAAACTACCATTATCATCAACTATGATAACCATATCTTTACGACCATAGCCTGCTCGTTCAAAACGGGCAATCATTGGGCCAAAAGAAAGTCGATTACCACTATAACCGTGAACAAATAGTGTTGGGGTCATCTTGTCGCTAGGTACAATTGGATCAGAGGCATCAATTGAAACATGCCCTAATCGTCTAAATTTATTCCCAATGAAAAAACTTGTGCCTGCTCCTAGACCTAACAAGCCTATCTTCAAAAGTCCCTTAGTCATTAAATCACCTTCTACTTTTGTGAGTTATCACCCTAGCCTAATAATTTATCTACTTGATCAAAGTTCAATTCTGTACTTGTTTCACGACCAAACATATCAATATCAACTTTAAGTTTTAATTTTTCATTATCAATTTCCGTTACTTTACCGATAAGGTTAGCAAATGCACCTTCAATAATTGTGACAGATTCACCAATTTCAATGTCCAATTCTTGATGACGAGCACTCATACCCAAACGACGAAGAATCAATTCTACTTCTTCAGGTAATAGTGGTGCTGGTTTACTTCCGGCCCCATGAGAACCAACGAACCCAGTTACGCCTGGTGTATTACGAACAACATACCATGATTCATCTGACATACCCATCTCAACTAAAACATATCCAGGGAATGTTTTCTTCATATCTGTTTTTTCTTTACCATTTTTAACTTCACGTTCTTCTTCTTCAGGAACAACTACACGGAAAATAAAATCTTCCATACCCATTGATTGTGCACGTGATTCAATATTTGTTTTAACTTTATTTTCGTAACCAGAGTAAGTATGTAAGACATACCAACTTTTTTCGATTGATTCCATTATATATATCTCTCCTTAAATTATCAGCTTCATTTTTCTCAAACAAAAAAAACTCCGCATCAACGAAGTTTTCTCACTTGTGTCATTATATCAAAACATCAGTTAAATAGCTATTCTTCTATGAAAATAGGGTTAAGAATGCAGAAGCACCTGAATCAACAATCCAGAAGAAAATCGCAAACATAATTGCAGTTACAACAACAGTTGTTGTATCACGACGTAGTTCCTTACCTGTTGGCCAAGTTGTTGCTTTAATTTCTACGATAACACTTTTAAGAAATGCATTAATTTTTCTCATAACTATCCCCCTATTTTGTTTCACGATGTAACGTATGTTTATTACAATATTTACAAAATTTATTTACTTCTAAGCGTTCGGTTCTGCTCGGTTTTGCAGCTACAATATAATTTCGTGAGCCACAAACGATACAAGCCAATGCTACTTTTCTTTGTGCCATGACTTTTTCTCCTTAATGTAAAGTTAACTAACGCTAACTTCGACTAACATTTTTAAAGAATACACTCATTTTACATTAAAAGAAAGAAAAAAGGAACCACCCTCTTTTCTTTCTTTCCTAATTATCGATTTTCTTTAAAAAATAACCCAAGCTTACTCTTACACCTTGAGATAGATCCTAATACCTTTTTCATATCGCACTCTAAAATAAGCGCAATTTCTTCTGGCTTTTTCATTTGATAATAAAGTAAAACAAAAGTACTTCTTTCTAACTCTGACAATTTCAATTCAAAATCATCCAATTTTTCTTGAAGGATAATTCTGTCATCTGCCAATATCTCACAATAAAACGAAGGCCGTTCACATTCACCATAAGTTTCTTCATATCGTTCCAAAGAATGCGAGTTCGCATCAGACAGCCTTTTAGTCGCTGATTGTTTGCGAATTAAACTAAAAATACAATTCGATAGACTGGTTTTAAAATACTGTCCAAACGTAATTCCTTTGTTCGGTTGGTAATTTTTTAATGCTTTAAAACAAACAGCTCTAGCCTCTTGTAAAAAATCTTCAGTATCCCATAATTTTAGATAGTATTTACGAATCATCGAATAAACCATTGGACGATATCGTTCAAATAACGGTTCAAATTTATGTTCTGCACCTAATTTAATTTGGCAAATCAATTGAAAATCTGTTTCGTTTTCAGTACTCCGGTAAGTTTCATCTAACAAGTAGACTCTCCATATCCGGGTCTCCATTTTTCAATATACCAAACATAATGACTGATTACAACAGTTGCTTAGTCATGTGATAGGTGATCACGCAATTCAGCCAGACTATCTAATTGTTCTGAGTCCCATGGTGAACGACGAACCGATGCCTCCGTTTGATATTTTTTGGCTTGTTGAGCAACTTCTTTTTTAGATTCATTAATGTCTTTGTATAACTCCCATGCAGGAATTCTTAATGCACCTTGTGAGAAAATAGTCCACTGTTCTGCTTGATCACTCGTTGCAACAGTTACCTGTGTGAGTTTAGTCTGTAACTCACCTATCATTGCTTCAATATAACTATCAGCCGTCTGACCCTCTGCTGTCCAAATAATCTCTAATCCATATTTTGTATAACTCTTTGATAGTCCTGGAACATACATTGCATCAAAGACAACGATTAACCGAGAGTCAATCTGTTTATGATAATTTGATAATTTGTGCAGTAGCAAGTCACGTGCTTCATCAAGTCGCTCTGATTGTTTCAATCGATTTAATTCTGGCCAATTACCAATCATATTATAGGCATCTACAACCAAAATTTGCTTTTTCATTATTATTTACCCCTAGAAGTAAATCCTTGATAAATAAGTAAACTGGCTGCGACACTGGCGTTTAAACTTTGAACGTGTCCAACCATTGGAATAGTCAACATACCATCACAAGCTTTTTTCAATAACGGTGAAATACCTTTACCTTCGTTACCAATTACGAGGGCTGTGGGTCCTTTAGCATCCCATTCACGATAATCTTGTCCATCCATATCTGTTCCGAAGACCCATAATCCGGCCTTTTTCAATTCATTTACAGTATTTACCAAATTAGTTACGCGAGCAACTGGCATATATTCAATTGCACCTGTTGACGTCTTAGCAACTGTTGACGTTAAACCGACTGCGCGACGTTTTGGAATAATAATTCCATGTACACCCGCAGCATCGGCTGTTCTCATAATTGATCCTAAGTTATGTGGATCTTCAACATTATCTAAAATAAGGAAAAATGGTGGTTCATCTTTATCAGCTGCACTTTTGAAAAGATCTTCAATAGTTGCATATTCAAATGCGGCAACTGCTACAATAACGCCTTGGTGATTTTGTTGATCTGATAATAAATCTAATTTACTTTTAGGAACTAGTTGTGTGATAATACCTTTTTTCTTAGCTAACTGTTCAATACCACTTAAAACATCTGATTTTAATCCAGTTTGTAAAAATAATTTGTTAATTGATTGATTACTTTTTAACGCTGCTTCTACAGGGTGACGACCAATAATAAAATCGCCAGCCTCTTCACTACTTCTTGGTTGTCCCATTTAAGTTCTCCTTTTCAACGGTGTTAATACACCATTTTGCCAATTCGGCCAATCTATCGTTTTGATTACTCAAAAATAAGTAGCCAAACAATGCTTCAAATCCAGTTGAAATACGATACGTTATTACTGATGTATTTTTAGCTGAAGTATGACTTTTAGCATTACGTCCACGTTTAAAGTAGTCTATTTCTTCTTCAGTTAAAATATTATTTTCTGTCATTTTATCTATCAAGAAAGCTTGTGCTTTGGCTGATACATAATGTGTTGCTTGATGGTGTAATTGAGTTGGTCTTGTAAGTCCTTGTACAAGTAAGTGTTTACGAACAAATACTTCATAAATACCATCGCCCATATAAGCTAACGCAATCCCATTCATTTGTTGATAATCTGCATTATTTTCCATTAGTCTTTTCTCCATCTAGTTCCTTGTGGTGTGTCTTCCAAAATAATTCCTTCTGCTGCAAGTTGATCTCGAATTTCATCGCTTTTTTGAAAATCTTTTTGTTTCTTAGCTTCTATTCTTTGTGCAATTAATTTTTCAACTCTGATATCTAGAGCATCAGCTACTTGTCCAAAAGCTAATCCAAAAACTGATGTCATTTCTTTAAAAATTTCTAACAAGTGATTAATTGAATCTCGTTCCACTTGTTTGTTTTCAGAATAGACATTCATTTTCTTAGCTAAATCATAGATAACTGCAATACCATTTTGTGAATTAAAATCATCATCCATAGCAGTTTCAAAATTGGATAAGCTCTCATTAATTTGATTTTCTATTAATTTATTTTCTCCTGAAATAGCATCGTTCAATCGATAAGTTAAGTTATCAAATGCTGTTTTCAATTTATTTAAATTATTAGTCGCTTCATCAATATTCGCTTGGCTATACTGAATTGGACGGCGGTAATGCGTTGTTGCCATAAAGAAACGGATAACTTGTGGATTGACTTCTTTAATCATATCATGCACCGTAACAAAATTACCTAGTGATTTACTCATTTTTTCATCATTTTCACCAATTGTTACAAATCCATTATGCATCCAATAGTTAGCAAATTTTTGACCCGTTTCAGCTTCACTTTGAGCGATTTCATTTTCATGATGTGGAAACATTAAATCCTGTCCACCACCATGAATATCAATCGTTGGACCTAGGTATTTTGTTGCCATTACAGAACACTCAATGTGCCAACCCGGACGGCCCTTACCAAATGGAGAGTTCCAAGAAAGATCATCATTTTTGACTGATTTCCAAAGTGCAAAATCAATTTCATCTTCTTTTCGAGCCGTTTCTTCAGTATCAACATGCTGACTGGCACCTTGTTCTAATTCGTTGATATTTTGATCAGATAATTTACCATAATCTGGAGATTTACGCGTTCTAAAATAAACATCCCCATCAGATACATAAGCATAACCTTTATCAATTAAATTTAATATAAATTGAATGATATCATCAATATTTTCTGTCGCCTTTGGATTTTTAGTTGCTGGTTCAATCGCCAATGCCTTGGTATCTTCCATGAAAGCAGCAATAAACTTATCGGCTAATTGTTGAACTGTTATATGGTCTTCTTTAGCAGCTTTGATCATTTTATCATCAACATCTGTAAAATTAGATACATAGTTAACTTTAAAATGACGATATTCAAAATATCGACGAATTGTATCAAACGCAATAGCACTTCGCGCATTTCCAATATGAATATAGTTATAAACGGTTGGCCCGCAAACGTACATACTAACTTTCCCAGACACAAGTGGTTTAAAAACCTCTTTTTGATTCGTTAATGTATTATAAATTGAAATCATTTTATCACCCGCCATTTAATCTTTTTGTTAAAAAAAGACGTCTTTTATATACTTATAAAAGACGTCTTCAACGTTGTTCCACTCCTTAAGATGTAGTGAACCTACATCCAACAATGAGTTAACGTTCATTACACGACTATAATTACTTTGTTCATCATAGCATTTTAAAGAGGCACTTCACAACTAACGTTTGTTTTCTCACATCACCGAAAACTTTCTAAAAAACGCCAATAAGTTGTTACTCTCTCTTATCAAAAATTATTTTGTATTCATTTCTTCTAACGTTTTGTTCAAATGAGCTAATGCTTTTTCACGACCAAGCAATTCGATTGATGCTGGTAGTTCTGGTCCATGCATTTCACGCGTTGTTGCAATACGGATTGGCATATATAATTGACGACCTTTAATTTTTGTATCTTTTTGAATTGATTTAATTGTTGCTTGGATAGCAACAGCATCAAAAATATCAATCGTTTTAATGCGTTCAGCAAATTCTTTTAAAACTGTTGGTGCTGTTTCAACAGCTAACTCTGCCTTTGCTTCATCATCAAGAACAGGTGGTTCGCTTAAAAATACTTCTGCCATTTCAGTAATTTGACCTGTATATGACATTTGTTGCTTATAAAGGCTAATTAATTTACGAGCCCATTCAATTCTTTCTGCACTTGGATCAGCTTCAATTTTACCATCTTGAATTAATTGACGTAAAGCCAAATCCATTACTTTATCTTCATCAGCTGTTTTAATATATTGATTATTAATCCATTCTAATTTTTTACCATCAAATGAAGCTGGTGACTTGCTTAAACGTTTAGGATCAAACATTTTAATCAATTCTTGGCGAGAGAAAATTTCACTTTCGCCAACTGGTGACCAGCCTAATAAGGTAATGAAGTTTACCATAGCTTCTGGCAAGTAGCCTAATTCACGATATTGTTCAATGAATTGGAGAACATTTTCATCACGTTTACTTAATTTTTTTCCTGTTTCTGTATTGATAATTAATGTCATATGTCCAAAGATAGGTGCATCCCAGCCAAATGCTTCATAAATCATCAATTGCTTAGGCGTATTGGCAATATGGTCATCCCCACGAAGAACATGCGTAATTTCCATCAAGTGATCATCAACAACAACAGCAAAGTTATATGTTGGCATACCATCACGTTTTTGAATAACAAAATCGCCACCAATAGTATTGGAATCAAAGGTAATTTCACCTTTAACAATATCTTTAAATTCGTATTTTTTGTTTGCTGGAACACGGAAACGAATAACAGGTGTTAAACCGGCAGCTTTTGACTCTGCAATTTTAGCAGTAATCTCATCATCAGACATACCTGCATATTCGTATTCATAATGTGGCATTTCATTACGTGCTTTTTGAGCATCACGGTCTGCTTCGAGTTCATCTTCTGTTTTATATGACTCGTAAGCTAAATTTTTATCCACTAATTCTTGGATTAATGGTAAATAGATATCTTTACGTTCTGATTGACGATAAGGACCAAATTCTCCTGGTTTGTCAGGACCTTCATCCCAATCCATGCCTAACCATTTTAAGTTATCTAGTTGGCTGCGTTCACCATCAGCAATATTTCTCTTTGTATCAGTATCTTCAATACGGATAACAAAAGTACCCTTTTGACTTCTCGCAAATAAGTAATTAAATAGAGCGGTACGAGCATTTCCAATGTGTAAATGTCCAGTTGGACTTGGTGCATATCTGACACGAATTTTATTTTTAGCCATGATAACGCCTCTTTCTTTTTTCTGTATTTAGTTACTACGATATAAACCGTTTATTTAAGGCTTTATTCAACTAATCTAGTTTACAATGAATCGGATAAAAAATAAAGCCAATAATCTTAGTATTGACTTTATTTCTTATCGTTTATTTTTTTCATTGAATGTAATGGTTTTGCAAAAATCATTCTTCCAGCATCCGTTTGAAGTGCACTTGTAACGACAACGTCAATTGATTTGTTTAGGAAATACTTTCCTTCTTCCACGACAACCATTGTTCCATCATCCAAATAAGCAACACCTTGTTGACGCTCAGAACCATTTTTTATTACCATAACATGTAATTGTTCTCCAGGAATAACCCGAGGTTTCAATGATTTAGCTAGTGCATTTACATTCAAAATCTGGACATTTTGAAATTCGCTAACTTTGTTTAAATTAAAATCATTTGTGACAATAACCCCATCAATCGTTTTAGCTAATTTAATTAACTTACTATCTACTTCTTCAATTTCTTCAAAATCACCTTCATACATTTCAATCGGCATGATTTTTTCATCTTGAAGTTTATTTAAAATATCTAATCCTCTACGACCCCGAACACGTTTGATACTATCAGCTGAATCTGCAATATATTGGAGTTCATATAAAACAAAATTAGGAACTAATAATGTTCCTTCAATAAAGCCAGTTTTAATCAAATCATAAATCCGGCCATCAATTAAGATATTTGTATCTAATATTTTATATTCATGATAATTATCATTGACATTACGGTCTAGTAAACTACTTTCAACGACATCACTTTTCTTATTTTTTGATGCAAATAATTTACGCCAATCCTCCAAACGATTAGTTCCTATAACAAAACCCAAGTATCCAAGTAAAAATAGTAACAAAACGGGTACAATTGTGTTCAATAGCCATATTTCTGATCGATAGAATGGTGTTGAGATTAAAATTGCAATAACCATACCAACAATAGTTGAAACACTCGCTGTTAGTAGCATCATTGGGCTTTGATTAGTTAAATAATTTTCAATATTTGCCAGTAATTTTTCTAGTGGCGTTATGATAAATAAAGATAGAATAAGAGCTAAACCGACACCTATTAAAAAATTAACAACACTATTATTTAATATACCAATCTCCGCAATACTCACTAATTTCCAAAAAAGTGGTAGCAAACTAACACCAATTCCACCGCCGACTAGTGCAACAACACCTTTAATAATATTTCTACGCATTGACAACTCCTCCTTTCTAACTAAACACTACTTTTAGTGCTTCGCTTAGTGTAGCAACACCAACAACTGTAATTCCTTTAGGTGGTGTCCATCCTGATAAATTATTTTTAGGAATAAAAATTCGTTTAAATCCAAGCTTTTGTGCTTCAGCAACCCGTTGTTCAATCCGATTAACACGTCGAATTTCACCAGTCAATCCAATTTCACCTACAAAACTGTCTGCAGGGTCTGTTTCTTTATCTCGATAACTTGACGCAATACTAACAGCAATCGCTAAATCAATAGCTGGTTCATCTAATTTTACGCCACCAGCCGCCTTAAGATAAGCATCCTGGTTCTGTAATAATAAACTTGCACGTTTTTCAAGAACGGCCATTATTAATGACACACGATTGTGATCAAGCCCTGTAGTTGTACGCTTCGCCGTTCCGTAAACTGTTGGTGTGATTAATGCTTGAACTTCAACCAAAATAGGTCGTGTTCCTTCCATAGATACAACAATAGCAGAACCTGTTGCGCCAGCCAAACGTTCTTCTAAGAAAATTTCTGATGGGTTTGCAACTTCAAATAACCCACCTTCACGCATATCAAAAATTCCAATTTCATTTGTTGAACCAAATCGGTTTTTAACAGCGCGTAAAATACGGAACGTGTGATGCATATCTCCTTCAAAATAAAGGACTGTATCAACCATATGTTCCAAAATTTTGGGACCAGCAATTGCACCACCTTTTGTTACATGTCCAACAATAAAAATCGTAATACCATTCGTTTTAGCAATTTGTAATAATTCAGCAGTTACTTCTCGAATTTGAGAAACACTGCCAACTGCAGCAGACATTTCTGGTTCTTGCATTGTTTGAATTGAGTCAATGACTACGTAATCAGGATTTAATGTCTCAATATTTTGACGAATATTACCCATATCTGTTTCAGGGTAAAGATAAAATTTCTGACCTCCAACACCGAGGCGCTGTGCACGCATTTTAATCTGAACAGCACTTTCTTCACCAGAAACATATAAGACAGTTCCGCCAGTTTGGCTTAGTTGACCAGAAACTTGTAAAAGTAATGTTGATTTACCAATGCCTGGATCACCACCAATTAAAACTAATGACCCGGGTACAACACCACCACCAAGAACACGATTTAATTCACCTAACTCAGTTTCAACACGTTCTTGTTCTGCCATTGAGATATCATCTAATAGTTCTGGTTTAACAGAAGCTCCAGTAAAACTGACACGAGCTTTACGATCTGCTTTTTGTGATTGTTCACGCTCTTCTACCATCGTGTTCCATTCGTTACAGTTAGGGCAACGACCCAAATACTTTGGTGAGGTGTATCCACAGTTTTGACATACAAATTGCGTTTTTACTTTTGCCATACAAACTCCCCACCCTTTCATTATAAATTCTATTGTTAATATTTTATCACATAAACGACAACCTGTAATTTCAATTGAAATTCTTAATCATTCTATAATAACTATTTACCTGATGAACCAAATCCGCCAATACGTTTTGTAGCGGTCACCTTTTCATTATCAACAGTTAAATAGGGCATAAAAATCCCTTGGCCTATCCGATCTCCTTTTTTTACCATTTGATCTTTTAAACTAAAATTAACAATTTGTATGAAAATTTCACCTTCATTTTTTTCGTTATTATAGTAATCAGAATCAATAACACCAATTCCATTTGGTAAAATCAGTCCACGTTTTAAGGGGCTACTTGAACGATTTGCTAATAATAAAAATTCATTATCTAGCATATACGCTTTAATTCCTGTGGGAATTAAATAAGGTTTCAAAATTTTATTTGCTTGAATGAGCTCTTCTTCAGCCACCGATTCACGATGCCTAATTAGCCATAAAACCTTTAAAAATCCACTTTTCCAGATTGAAGGTAATGTAAAATCTTCAGCTGCAGCTAAGTCATATCCTGCCGAAGTTGTTGTTGATCGAACGGGTAAGTCAATTTTCCCTGCATATTTAGTAACAATTTCAAATCCTCTTGTTTTCATTTGTTTATCCCCGTAATCTGTTTACTTTTTATCTTACCTCATTTATGACATAAATGGCTAGTTTTTGGGCATTTTTTAATGGTATAATTACATTCAAAGGGAAGGTGTTCAAATGGATTTCCAACTAAATGAAACCGATTTACGCGTGTACAACGTTAATGACGAGTTAATTAGTCGAATTAGTTTTACCATGATTAATGCTAATCAGACAATGGTCATTGAACATACTTGGGTAGCTGACAATCAGCGTCATCAAGGGCTTGCAAAAAGTACAACTGATTACTTAATTAAACAAGTTATTCTAAATCAGCAAACTATTTTACCATTATGCCCTTATACAAAGTTTTATTTTAGTGAACATCCAGAACTTTTAGAATTAATTTATACACCTAAATAAAAAATAGGAGAGTGACACACATGAATCAAGACAATTTAAAAAAATTAGTTGGACAAAAAGCTGTCGAGTTTATTAAAGACGGTATGGTTGTTGGACTTGGTACAGGCTCAACCGTTAAATTTATGGTAGATGCATTAGGTCAACGTGTTAAAAATGAAAACTTATCAATTATCGGTGTTTCAACATCAATTAGAACTGAAGAACAAGCAAAATCACTTGGTATTCCAGTTAAATCAGTTGATGAAGTTGACCACATTGATTTAACAATTGATGGTGCAGATGAAATTGATGACCATTTCCAAGGTATTAAAGGTGGCGGTGCTGCTCATTTATTTGAAAAAATTGTTGCTATTAATTCAAATCAAAATATGTGGATTGTTGATGAAAGTAAAATGGTTCATACGTTGGGTAAATTCCCTCTTCCCGTTGAAGTTATCCCTTACGGTAGTCATCAATTATTCAAAAAATTAGAAGCTAAAGGATTTAATCCCAAATTTAGAACTGTTGATAATGAAAATGTTTTAACTGACTCTAAAAATTTTGTCATCGATTTATATTTAGGTGAAATAAACGATCCTGCTAGCATACAAGATTATTTAGCTAAACAAGTTGGTGTTGTAGAACAAGGTCTATTTTTAGATTGTGTAAATACGGTTATCGTTGGACGTCAAGATGGTCCTGAAGTTTTACACGCACGTTCTGACACCTTTACAATTAAATAATTCTAAAGAAGAGCTAATTTTTATTGGCTCTTTTTAAATACGCAAATTGATTTTATTTAAAAATGAGAATTTTCTTTTCTTTTTAACATTGTTTACTAATCTAACGAGATATATTATAATAGCCACAGTACTTAAATCTTATATAGGAGTGTGATTTTTTTGACACAATCAATTAGTTCAGAACAACTCGCAAAATTCCAAAAAAATTTACATGCACGTGAAAGCCATGAAGTTATTGAACGTGCCGTTACAAAAAATGGTATTTTAGCAAATAGTTACGATTTAAAAGCCCAAGCTAAAATGGAACCTGTTTTCTCAATTGATCTGGATGTTGGTAATGTTTCTAACCAAAAGCAATCAGGTCGTTGTTGGATGTTCGCCGCATTAAATACAATGCGTCATGACATGAAAACAAATTTTAAAGTTGCCAAAGATTTTGAATTGTCACAAAATTTCACTTACTTCTGGGATAAACTTGAAAAAGCAAATTACTTTTATCAAAATGTTCTTGAAACAGCTGATAAACCAACTAGTGACCGTACCGTTTCATGGTTAATGACAACTCCACAACAAGATGGCGGCCAATGGGATATGATCGTTGCAATTATTGAAAAATATGGTGTTGTTCCTCAATCTGTGATGCCTGAAACATATAATAGTTCTAAATCAAGCGAAATCAATTCAACTTTAAACTTAAAATTAAGAAAAGATGCTGTTGATTTACGTGAACTCGTTGCTGCCGGAACAAGTTCAAAAGAAATTGAAGTCGTCAAAGAAGCTAAACTTACTGAAATTTATCGTTTATTAGCATACAGTTTTGGTGAACCTCCTGCAACATTTGACTTTGAATATCGTGATTCTGATAATGAATATCATATTGATAAAAATTTAACACCAAAAACATTCTATGAAAAATTTATCGGTTGGGACTTAGATGAATACGTCTCAATCATTAATGGTCCAACAGATGATAAACCTTACAATAATATGTACACAGTTGATCGTCTTGGAAATGTTGTTGATGGGCGTCCTATTCGCCATTTAAACATTAACATGGCTGATTTTAGAGATGTTGCCATCAAACAATTACAATCTGGCGAGAGCGTCTGGTTCGGTTGTGATGTTGGTCAATCGTCTGAACGCCAAATTGGTATTATGGATACTGAACTTTATCATAAAGATGAATTGTTCAATATTGATCTAGCTTTATCAAAAGCTGAACGCCTTGATTACGGTGAGAGTCTAATGACTCATGCTATGGTTCTAACAGGTGTTGATTTGGTTAATGATCAAGCAACCAAATGGAAAGTTGAAAACTCATGGGGCGAAAAAGTTGGTAATAAAGGCTTCTTCGTTATGAGTGATGACTGGATGGAAGAATATTGTTATCAAGTTGTCGTTAACAAAAAATTCTTACCAGAAAAATTACAAGCTATTCTAAAAGAAGAACCTAAAGTCCTTGCTCCTTGGGATCCAATGGGTGCATTAGCATAATTAAAAAAGTAACAACAATATTGAATTGTTGTTACTTTTTTTGTGTTAAAATTTTTTTGCTTTTAATTGTTAAATCATCATTTAATGTATACCAAATAGGGACACCATTCGGAACCTCAACGCCATCAATATCTGCATCTGAAATATTTTCTAAATATTTTATCAATACCCTAAGTGTACTGCCATGTGCGACAATCAACTGGTTATTACCTTGTCTTAACTCTGGGGCAATGACATCTTGCCAGTAAGGTAAAATCCGTTTAAATGCCATTTCTAAGCTTTCTGATGTTGGTAAGCTACTTTTAACACGTTGCTTGTACCGTCTATCATTATCAGGTACAGATAAACTAGGTGGGATAGTCGTATAACTACGGCGCCATTGGGCTACTTGTTTAATACCGTAGATACGTTTGGTTTCATCTTTATTTAAACCGCGCAAGGCACCATAATGTCGTTCATTAAGACGCCAATTTTTCTGTATTGGAATCCAAAGTTGATTCATTTCTTCCATCATAATATTACTCGTTTTAATAGCTCGTTTTAAGACAGATGTATGAACCTGTGAAAATTGAATATTTGTATTAAGAATAACTGTTCCTGCAACTCTAGCTTCAGCGATGCCCTTAGCCGTTAATGGAACATCTGTCCAACCGGTGTATTCATTATTTTGATTTGCTAGACTCTCACCATGTCTTACCATGACTAATTCAACCATTATTAAAACCTTCTTCACTCTTCATTAATACTCATTATAACAAAAAAGACTTAAAACAACATTGTTGTCTTAAGTCTTTTAATTATTTATTTTACTCGACCAGCAAAATCTGGTTTCCAGTAAGCACTCATTGTGCTAATTTTAACATTTTGTCCTTCAGTTGGAGCTTCAGCAAATTGACTTCCACCTAAGTAGATAGCAACATGGTATGATGATCCTTTTGATCCCCAGAAAAGTAAGTCTCCAGGTTGTGCTTGAGAAACTGATTCATAGCTAACTTGTCCTTCTTGAGCAACAGTGTAGCCACCAATAGATTTTCCAGCAGCATGAGCATAAACATAACTAGTAAATCCTGAACAATCAAAACCGCTCAATGATTTTCCGCCCCATACATATGGGATGCTCTTTGTTGTTAATGATCTTGCTAGAGCAGTAATACTACTTGTATCAAGACTTGAAGCACTCACAGCACTTGTTGCTGCTTTTTTACTTGAACTATTTGTAGTTGAAGTTGTGACAGCTTTTTCACTTGAAGCTGAAGTATTTGAGCTTTTTACTGCTTTATTACTTGAAGTATCTGTACTTGCAGCTTCAGTTGCTTTTGATGCAGCTGCATCTGCTGCTGCTGCATCGTTCTTTTCATTTGCTGCTTTAGTTTCTGCTGCTGCTTTTTCAGCAGCTTTTTCTGCTGCTTTTGCTTTATCGATAGATGATTGTGTATCTGATTTTTTTGTATCAATTTGTGCTTTTAATGTATTTGCGTTTGCTTGTTTAACCGCTAGTTCAGCTTGTTTGTTTGTATATTCTTTAACTGTTTTTTGTTGATCTGCAGCCTTTTCATCTAATTCAACTTTAGAAGATTTAACTTCTGCTTTATCAGCTTTTTGTTGTTTAGCAGCTTTTTGACCAGCACCAACTAATGTTGTAACTGTTCCCACACGTTTGAAGGCATCAACAACACTTTTTGAATCTGAAACAAATTCAACCATGCTTGCTGTACTTCCATCAACTTGTAAAGCACGTGTTTGATCAGCTAATTGTGAATCTCTTTGTGAAATTTCAACATTTAATCTGCTGATCTTCTTACCTAATTTGTATTGATCTGATTCAAGTTTTGCAGCTGTATCTTTAGCATCCTTAACTTCAGCTTGAGTTGAAGTAATTTCACTATTAATTGTTGCTAATTTTGCAGCAACTTTAGTGCTCTTGCTATTTAATTTAGCAATCGTGCTTGTTAGTTCAGTTACACTATCTGAAGCGTTAGCTTGTTCTGCAACTGCGCTCATTCCAATAAGTGTAGCTGTCATCATCATTACTTTAGCAATTTTACTATTAATTTTCAAAAGGCACTCTCCTAGTTGATTTCATAATTATTATTTAATTTTAGCGTATTCGTTTTTCTCGACTAGAATAGAATAGCACGGTTCTTAGGTACATACCATTACGGTTAGTTTACATTCGAATTTAATTTACATCTTTTAATTTCAGTATGATTACACAAATGTTACAAAAGGCCATTTCCATTGTTTTTATCCCTCTTATTTGTTGTTAAATAGGCATTTACGAGTTCTATATTAAAATGACAAAAGCGTAATACAATTAGTCGTTTTTCACTGATTTAACATTACTTAATTAATCAAAGTTGTCCTTTTCATTCTTTTACATTTTTTCAATTATTTAATAATACCGTAAGAAAAAATTTTTTTTGCTTTTTATCCCTTTTTTTATCGTATAATCAGCTTAATTAATGTAATGAAAGGTATGAATAAATATGGCTAAAAATAATAACTTGGGAATGCCATCTCCAATAAAAGGCAGTTCTCAAAGCAATAAAAATAAGCATCCAATACTGTGGACACTATTGATAATTATGATTTTAGGTATTGCTTCTGGAGGTGTATATGCCTATTCAGTATTCACACATACTGAAGATACCGTCGCAAAAACTTACAAGAAAACCAAAGCAAAAAAATTAAGAAATGTTTCCAGTATTTTGAGTGAGAAAAAACCTTTTTCAATTCTATTAATGGGGACTGATACTGGCGCACTTGGTCGAAGTGATACAGGACGCACGGATACAATGATCGTTGCAACAGTTAATCCAACAACAAATAAAACTACCTTAACAAGTATTCCTCGTGATACTCAAGTTAAAATTGACGGAAGTGATGAAAGCTCTTCAAAAATAAACAGTGCCTATACCTATGGTGGCAAAGATGGTTCAACATCTGCTGTTAATACTGTTCAAAATTTATTAGATATCCCAATTGATTATTATATGTTAATTAACATGAATGGATTAAAGAAAATTGTTGATACCGTTGGTGGTGTTGATGTCAAACCATTACTTTCATTTAAACTTGAAGGAACTCATTATAAAAAAGGTAAGACAATCCATTTAAACGGCAAACAAGCCTTAGCTTATACGCGAATGCGTCATTCAGATCCACTAGGTGATTATGGCCGTCAAAAACGTCAAAAACAGATTATTACAGCAATTACCGGAAAAGCTAAATCTGTAAATTCACTCGCAAACTACAAAAAATTATTAAAAACAATTGACGGAAACATGGTAACTGATCTTAGTTTTAATGATATGCTCACAGTAGAAACAAACTACAGCGCCGCTACAGAATCAATTCACTCTGATTTCTTGCAAGGAGTAAGTACAGATGTTGATGGTCTTTCATATGAAGTTCCAACATCGACTGAAAAGAAACGCGTCTCAAATGCTATTCGTTCTCAATTAGGTTTAAACAAATCAACACAAGCCTTTACTAGTTTAGAACAGCAACTCTCTAAATAAATAGATATAAAAAAGAAACGGACCTCAATTAAAATTTGAGGTCCGTTTCTTTTTTACCAATTTTCTAAAAACTTTTGGTATTTCATTTCTCTTTGTTCAATAAGTTCATTAGATGATTTAGTCGCTAGGTTCTTCAGCAATTCATTTAGACTACTGTCCATTAGACTTATTGTTGCTGCCTGATTAGTTTCTGGCAATACCACATCAATCAATCCAATATTAAATAACTCAGTAGCCGTCATTGGCAAACTTGTTTCAATCTCATTTGGATTAGTTTTCTTCAAAATAGCACTAACGGCTTCTGGAGATGCTACTGAAAATAAGCTATTTTCAACCATCATAATAGCATTTGCATTTGCTAAAGCCAGTGCACCACCGCTTTGACCTTCACCTAAAAAAATGGCAATATTCGGCACTTGTAATGCACCCATTTTTAAAATCATTTCAGAAATAATATAGCTCTGTCCTGTTTGTTCTGATTTAACGCTGGCATCTGCGCCGGGCATATTAATTAGCGTTACAACAGGTCGCTTAAATTTTTCAGCTTCATTTAGTAATCGCATTGCTTTTCGATACCCACTTGGCTTCACGGCACCAAAATTATAGGCTAAACGTTCTTCTAAATTTACGCCCCGATTAATGCCAATAACTGTCACTGGGCACTTATGAAAAAGTCCAATCCCACCAATAATGGAAGCATCCTCTTCGCCAACTCGATCACCATGATTTTCGAAAAACACATCAAATAGACTAGAAATAATAAATTTAGCACTTAATCTATCATTCGATCGAACTTTTTTTAAAAAATCTGAGTCCATTTTTAATATCCCCTCACACGTGTAATAGTAGTAGCTGACTAAGAATCTGTTTTATGTTTTTCCGATCAATAACCTGATCAACAAATCCATTTTCATATAAACCTTCTGCTGTTTGAAAATTAGCAGGTAGCTTTTCATTTGTCGTCTGTTTAATCACTCTTTCACCAGCAAAGCCAATTTTAGCTTGTTTTTCAGCTAATACAATATCGTTATTTAGTGCAAAGCTAGCACTGACACCACCCATTGTTGGATCCGTCAATAGGGACATGACTAATAACCCTGCATTATCTAGTTTTTGTTTCATGTAAAGAATCGAATTCATTTGTAATAACGAATAAATTCCCTCTTGCATTCTTGCACCACCAGAAGCAGTAACGATTACAAATGGCAGTCGTTTATCTAATGCGACTTGCATCCCTAACTTAATTCTAGTCCCTGCCGTCGTATTCAATGATCCCATCATAAAAAAACTATCCATTACTGCTAAAATCAATGGTTGTTGATCAATGCTACCTTCACCGACAATAACGGCTTCATCAGATGTCGTTGAACGCTTAGCACGTTCCAGTTTTTCTGAGTAACCTGGAAATTGTGCTTTATTTTCTGTTTTATTTGCTACATTTATTACCTCAAAACCGTTTTCATCTGTTAAAATAGCAATTCTCTCCATAGCAGTCAAGCGTTTATAAGTTTGGCATTTAGGACAAATAAAATAAGGTGCCCATTCACTTTCATGTAAATGCGTCCCACAATTTCGGCACTTTTGCCATTGATTTGTCTTTGGATAATGACTCATTACCGCCACCGCCTTTAAATTTTGCTATCAATTGAAATGGTATTTTCAATAAATTCTTGTGATTTTATAATTATTTTTAATTGCGTTAAATTAGTTTCAATTCCTGAAATATAAATTGATTCAAGTGATTTTTGCATTTTTAAAATAGCTAATTCTCTCGTTTCAGCATGACAAATAATTTTTGCTAATAGTCCGTCATAGAAAGCAGAGATGGTGTCACCGACACCATAACCCGTTTCAATTCGAATATCTTTAGGAAAATCAAAACATGTAATTTTAGTTTTCACACTTGGAATTAAGGATAATCGACATTCGATTGCATGTCCATTCATTTCTACATCATTATTCAATACTTCTTTACCTTCAGCAACTAACAACTGTTGTTGAACAACATCCATTTTAACAGTTTCTTCAGTAACACCATGTTCGACTTGCAATCGTGTATTCATTTCTAAAAAATAAAATTGATTATTCGCAAATAAAAATTCTACAGTTCCTAATCCAACGTAATGTAAATTTTTGATTAACTGACGCGTAAAATAGTAGAGTTGGCTTTGTTGCTCACTAGTTAAGACAACTGATGGGCTTTCTTCAATCACTTTTTGTCGGTGATTTTGCAAGCTACAATCCCGATTTCCTAACACTTGAACATGGTGCCCATCACCGATAATTTGCACTTCTATATGCCGCGCGTTTATCAATTTTTTTTCAAGATAAAAACTTCCCTCAGCAAAAGAAGCCTTTGCTTCTTGCTGAACAATCTCAGCGCCAGATAACAAATCAGATTTCCTTTCAACTGCTCTGATACCCTTGCCGCCTCCGCCATGTGAAGCTTTAATTAATAGTGGGAATCCAATTTTATTTGCTTGCTCAATCAATTCTTCGTTAGAAGTAATTAAATCAGATCCAGGAATAACGGGTACCCCTTTCTCAATTGCTAACAAACGAGATTTATCTTTATCTGCTAGTTGCTGGATTAATTCCGCTTCCGGACCAATAAAAGTAATACCACATTCCATACACATTTGTGCAAAATGCGCATCTTCTGATAGAAACCCGTATCCTGGATGAATTGCATCAACATTTAAACTTAATGCTGCCATCAATATACTCTCTCGATTTAAATAAGAATCTTTTGCTAAGGCTGGCCCAATGCAAATTTTTTCATCAGCAAGTTCAACAAATCGACTTTGTGCATCCACTGTTGAATAAATAGCGACCGTTTGTATATTTAATTTTTGGCAAGCGCGAATAATTCGTTCAGCCACTTCTCCACGATTCGCTATTAAAATTTTTCGAAACAAATGACTCACCTATCCATCTATTCTAATTTTAAGTAACTCTTGATCAAATTCGACTAATTCACCATCATCTACTAGTTGTTCAAGTACGATACCTGTCACTGGCGATTGGATATCATTGTATAATTTCATACTTTCAATTTGAGCAATAACCTGCTTTTTAATAATTTTAGTCCCAATTGTTCCCATTTTATCAAAATGAACTAACCCAACAAGTGGGCTTTTAACGATAAAAATGGTGTCACTATCATCTTCTTGTATATTTGTTGCTACTTTTATTTTTTCGGCTGTTTTTTCTTGATCTACAACTACTTTAAAGTCACCATCTTCAATTTCAACATGAGAAAATGGCATTGTCGCAATTTTATCTAATAATTGATTAATTTCATTAAATTTCATTAATTTGCACACACCTTAAATTTTTATTAGTAAACTTCCATATGCTAAGCCAGCTCCAAATCCAGTTAATAAAACTGTACCACCCGTAAACCCTTGTTGAATTGCTTCATTTAGGGCCATTGGAATCCCGGCTGAAGATGTATTTCCGTGATGAATAACACTTGTTGCAAATTTTTCAATTGGCATCCCTAACTCATCAGCAATTGTTTCAATAATTCTTAAATTTGCTTGATGGCAAACAACCAAATCAATATCACTTGTTTTTAACTTATTATCTTTAAGTAATTGTTTCATCTGATTAGGCACAACTGTTGTAGCAAATTCAAACACATCTCGTCCCTCTTGGAAAAATGCATCTATTGTTGGATAATTATCTTCATTAACATCACTTAATGGTTCAATACGTCCACTATGAATAACATCCTTTTTTTGCCCATTTGTTTCTATTTTTTCAGCAATAAAGCTTTCATCCGCTGAATTATTTGAGGCTTCAAGAAGAGCACCACCTGCACCGTCTCCAAAAAATACAGCGCTTGTTCGATCCTTAAAATCCATCATTTTTGAGTTAACTTCTGCACTAATCACAATTGCCCGTTTGTATTGCCCTGTACGTAAAAACTTTTCTGCGGTACTCATAGCAAATATAAATCCCGCACAAGCAGCGCTAATATCGAAAGCAAAGGCGTTCATTGCGCCAATATTTCCTTGAACAATCGCAGCTGTCGATGGTGTTAAGGCGTCTGGCGAAATTGTGGAAATAATAATTAAATCAATATCTGTGGCTTCATACCCAGATTTAAGTAAAAGTTCATTTGCTACTTTTGTACTCAAATCTGATGTATTTTCATCAATTGCATAGTGTCGTGTTTTAATCCCAGTATGCGCCACTATCCATTCATCCGAGGTTGGCATAAATTTAGCTAATTCATTATTTGTCACAATTCGTTCCGGCACAAAATGTGCCATATTTTTTATTTTGACATAATTATTCAATTTACCCATTCTCCCAGTCGTTAAGTTTAATTCATTCTATTTTATCAATAATCGCAAAATTAAGACACCAAAATAATTAACGCTTAATAATTCTTTAATTTCATAATACGCCAGTATGGCAATCTTTCATTAAAAAAAGCACTAAACCCCATAGTAACAAGGTCGAGTGCTTTTAAGTAAAACTATTATGCGAGTAAATGGATTCGAACCATCACGGGATATTATCCCACCAGATCCTTAGTCTGACGCGTCTGCCAATTCCGCCATACTCGCAAGAACAATCATAATTGTAGCAAAAATTGTTCCTTGTTACAAGTCCCATTTAAAATAAATTAGTATTCCATTAAAATTAACTTACTTCGACACTTCGAGCAAACGTAGCGTGACAGGTTAATTTTTCTTTGTCGTTGATACTGTTGTCCACAATTAGAGCATTGATAGTGAATAACTCTTTTCTTTTTAGCCTGTTTTGGACCAAGAGGGGCAAACCGGCTACCACCTACAATTGTCAGTAGCTGTTTGAAATCATGATCACGATGTTGATAACCCTTTTTAGCAATATGCAGATGATAATGACATAATTCATGCTTGATAACACCTATTAAAATATCCTCACCATGTTCCGTCAGCATTTTAGGATTAATTTCAATATTATGGTCATTTAATCGATACCGTCCACCCGTCGTTCGTAGTCTTTTATTAAATGTTGCTTTGTGGATAAATGGCTGCTTAAAAAAAGTTGTGGATAAGTTTTGAACTAAAGCTGTTAATTCAAAATCAGTCATCTTATTTATCCGTTGGTCGTTTCATTGTTAACTGAACGCGATTACGTTTCAAATCAACTTCCATTACCCACACTGTAACTATGTCCCCAACCGCAACCACTTCACTTGGTTTCTTAACGAACTTATCTGTTAATTGTGAAATGTGGACAAGTCCATCTTGTTTAACACCAATATCTACAAACGCACCAAAATCAATTACGTTCCGAACGGTTCCTTGTAATGACATGCCGGGTTCTAAGTCCTCAATTGTTAACACATCGTGTCGTAGTAACGGTGCCGGCATATCGTCACGTAAATCACGGCCTGGTTTTTGTAAACTAGCTAGAATATCTGCTACTGTTTCCACACCACTACCCACAACTTGTGCCAAATTTTCAGCATTTGTCTGTGCTAATTGGTCATTTGTCTCAGTTTTACCCAAATTAGTTATTTTTATCCCCAATTCTTTCAACAAAATCTTTGTTAGTGGATAACTTTCAGGATGAATATCAGTATTATCTAAAATGTTATCCCCAGAAACAATACGTAAAAATCCAATTGCTTGTTCATAAGCTTTTGGTCCTAAGCGTGGTACTTTCTTAAGTTGTTGACGCTTCGTAAATTTACCATTTTCGTCACGATAAGTAACAACATTTTTAGCAATTGTTAAATTTAATCCAGAAATTTTTGTTAATAGCTCTGAACTAGCTGTATTTAAATTAACCCCAACTTTATTCACAGCATCTTCAATCACGACATCTAACTGTGCATCCAATTTTTTTTCAGCAACATCATGTTGATACTGACCGACTCCAACAGATTTAGGATCAATCTTAATTAATTCAGCCAAAGGATCTTGCAATCTACGGCCGATACTAATAGCAGAGCGTTCTTCAACGTGAAGTTCTGGGAATTCATCACGAGCTGCTTGACTAGCTGAATAAACCGATGCCCCAGCCTCATTTACAATGACATAAAAAATTGGCCGTTCGATTTCTTTTAAAATATCTGAAACAAATTGTTCAGATTCTCGACTTGCTGTTCCATTTCCAATTGCAATCATTTCAACTTGGTATTTTTCAAGGAACTGTTTAAATTGTCCAGCAGCTGCGGCACGTTTTTCACCATTTGCAGGTTTATGTGGATAAATTACCAATTTGTCTAAGAATTTACCTGTACCATCCACGATGGCTAACTTACAGCCTGTTCGATAGGCTGGATCAAAACCTAAAACAACTTTCCCTTTTAATGGTGCTTGCATAAGTAAATGGTATAAGTTATCCCCAAACACATTAATAGCTTGTTCTTCAGCAACCTCTGTCATACCTTTACGAATTTCACGCTCAATTGATGGTTTAATAAAGCGTTTATAACTATCTTGATACGCATTTTCAATGATTGGTACAGCGTCACCACTATTTTTCCCAATAATTCTAAAATGCATAAATGTCATAATTGCTTGTTCTGGTACAACAACGGAAGCTTTTAAGATTCCCTCTTTTTCACCACGATTAATTGCCAGTACACGATGCGGAACGACTGATTTTAAAGATTCACTAAACTCATAGTAATCACGATAAATACCTTTTTCGTCTTTTTCTTCAGCTTTAACTTTTGCTTCAAACAAACTATCTTTTTGAGTTACTTTACGAATCCACTCACGATATTCGGCACTTTCACCAAATGCTTCAGCTAAAATTTCATGTACCCCAGCAAAAACGTCTTCTTCAGTTAAAATTTCAGCATCAACATTAATAAATGTGCTTGCTTTCTGATTAATTTCAGCTGCTGTTTGGGGGAATGTCAACAACCATTTGGCAAATGGTTCTAATCCAGCCTCTTTGGCAATAGTGGCCTTAGTACGACGTTTTTGTTTAAAAGGTAAATAATAATCTTCAATCTGTTGCAATTTTTTTGCTAAACTAATTTTATTTTTTAAAGCTTCTGTTAAATTACCTTGTTCTTCAATTATGTGGATAACTTCTGCTTTACGTTTTTCTAAACTCTCAACATGTTTATAAGTTGTCTCAATTTCACGAATTTGAACTTCGTCTAAACTATCTGTTCTTTCTTTTCGATATCGTGCAATAAATGGAACAGTATTTCCTTCATCAAGCATCCCTAAAACTGCGTTAATTTGTTTTTCTCGATACTGATTTAGCTCTTTTAATACTAACGGCATAATGTTTTTTTCCATGATAACGACCTCAATTCGAATATTTTTTGTTCATAAAAAAGAGACTAATAATAGGCGTCAGTACAACCATTCCTAATATCAATCTCTTTAATTAAATTTAACCTAAAATTTGTTGCATGATACGTTGCATCATATCAGTTGTTTGCGTCATTCCTTTATCTTGTTTTTCTTCTGAAGCTTTAAATGCATCAACCTCGACAAGATGTTTCTCAACATTAATACTACTTGTCATCTCATCGCAACCTTCAACAAAAGTACGATAACCACTAATTAATTTTTTATGTTTTCCCAAAACAGGAATGGGTACTTGTAAATCATCTAATTTGCTTAAATTTTCTTGGTAACTTGCTGTACCTTCAACAAATTTTTCTTTAGTAGTTGTGAATTCATCATCTGAAACAATAGAAAAGTCACCTGCAGTAATGGCTTTTTCCATTACTTCGTAATGATCATTTAAAGAATTACCCATTTCTTCAGTTGCTTGCGCAACATCATTTAACGCATTGATATAATAATTTACATTAACTCTTTTTTTCAAGATATAAACTTCCTTTTATTTATTTTTTCTGAATAATCGTTGGCCAAGCTTCACAATTTCAACAATCACAATAATTGAGAATGATCCCGCTAAAACAATACCCCATTGATACATATCTAAATGGCTAACATGGAACATTTTATTTAATCCGGGGATTAAAATAGTTGCTGCGAGCAACGCAAATGATGCCAAAATTGACCAATTAAACGTCACATTTTTAAAGATATTACGGTTGAAGATTGACCCATGGATTGATTTAACATTGAATGCATGGAATAACTGAATTAATCCTAATGTTGCAAAAGCCATTGTTAAAGCATCTGCATGAATTAATTTATCACCCATATGAACAGGATACGTTAAAGCCAACCAATAAACAAATAATGTTATAGCCCCTTCTAAGATACCTTGATAAATAATACTTGGCATCACACCACCAGAGAAGAAGTTTGATTTACGTCCACGTGGTTTTTGATCCATCAATCCTTTTTCAGCAGGTTCTACACCAAGTGCAATTGCGGGAAATGTATCTGTTACCAAGTTAATCCACAAAATATGGACTGGTGCCAAAATACTCCAACCCATCATTGTCATAACAAACAAGGTTAATACTTCACCTAAGTTTGCAGAAAGTAAATATTGAATTGATTTTTGAATATTAGAAAAGACTTTTCGTCCTTCCTTAACAGCAAAAACAATTGTCGCAAAATTATCATCAGCGAGAACCATATCTGAAGCACCTTTAGATACTTCAGTTCCTGTAATACCCATCCCAATTCCAATATCAGCCGATTTCAAAGCTGGCGCATCGTTCACACCATCACCAGTCATAGCAACCACTTGATTCTTTTTCTGCCATGCTTTAACAATTCGCACTTTATGTTCAGGCGATACCCTTGCATATACAGAATATTGTTCAACCTTATTTTCAAATTCTGAGTCTGATAAATCATCTAATTCAGAACCAGAAATAATTGCTTCATGTTGTCCAGCTTCAACAATTCCTAATCGAACTGCAATAGCTTCGGCAGTATCGCGATGATCGCCTGTAATCATCAAAGGACGGATCCCGGCTTTCTTAGCTTCGCTAACTGCAGCAGCAGCTTCTGGTCGCTCTGGATCAATCATTCCAACTAATCCAGCAAAAATCAAATCATTTTCCACAGTTTCTGAATCTAATACCGCTGGAATTGCAGGCATTTCACGATACGCGAATGCTAACACGCGTAATGCTTGCGTTGCCATATCATGATTATTAGTCATAATATAATCTAGCTGTGCATCAGTTATCGGTTTAATTTCGCCATTTTCAATATAACGTGTTACCCGTTTTAATAGTTGATCGGGAGCACCCTTAACAGCAACAAAAAAAGATTTATCCTCATTTTTTTGAATTGTTGACATCAATTTACGTTCTGAATCAAATGGAACTTCAGCAACTCGAGGTTCACTGCTTAATAATGCATCCACATCTAATCCATGATCTAAATGATATTGAATTAGAGCCGTCTCTGTTGGGTCACCAATTAAATTGCCCTCAGATGTTTGTTTTGTGTCATTACTGAAAGACATCACCTGGTATAGTGGACTTTCTAAATTTGTTTCCACCTTATCGGCATCTAATAACTCATTATTTATAAATATTTTTTCAACAGTCATTTGATTTAACGTTAATGTACCCGTCTTATCTGATGCAATAATGTCAGTACTACCAAGTGTTTCAACTGCTGGTAATTTTCTAACAATCGCATTTCTTTTTGCCATCTTTTGTGTTCCAAGTGCTAAAATAATTGTAACAATAGCTGGTAATCCTTCTGGAATTGCAGCTACAGCTAATGAAATCGCAATTAACAACATATCAATGACACTATTATCTCCATTTTGTAGACCAACGAAGAAAACAATAACAGCAATAATTAATATTAAAATAGTTAATGTTTTACCTAATTGGTTAAGATTATCTTGTAGTGGTGTTTTCATTTCATCGGCAGAATTGAGCATTCCTGCAATACGTCCAACTTCAGTGTTCATCCCTGTTCCAACAACGATTCCTTCACCACGCCCATAAGTTACATTACTATTCATAAACGCCATATTATGGCGATCGCCAATACCAGCATCTTCATCATTTAATAAATTTAAACTTTTATCAACAGGTACTGATTCACCAGTTAAAGCAGATTCTTCAATTTTAAGAGAAGCAATCTGTGTTAAACGTAAATCTGCTGGAATAACATCCCCTGCTTCAAGTAAAACAATATCTCCAGGTACTAAATTTTCACTTTTTACAGTTTCAATTTGCCCATTTCGTTTTACATTTGCGTTAGGTGTCGACATTTCTTTTAACGCATTAATTGCCTCTTCAGCCTTAGATTCTTGAAAAACACCGAATACAGCGTTTAAAACAACAACTAACATGATGATAATTGCGTCCACAACTTCACCTGATGATGCCGCAATTAACGCAGCCACAATTAAAACGATTATCATGAAATCTTTAAACTGATCAAAGAATTTTTGTAATATTGTTTTACGTTTACCTTCTGACAACTGATTCAATCCATACTTGTCTGTTCTTTCTTTAACCTCTTGGGTTGTTAACCCTGCCAAATCTGTCTTTTGGCCTGCTAAAACTTCGTCAACTGATTGTGCGTAAATCCTTTTTGTCATAGTAATCCTCCTTATAATAGTTTCACAAAATACAAAAAAAGACCTATGTATGTTGCAGAACTTTAAACATACATAAGTCTCACTATTTAAGGCAATACCAGAAAAAGAACTTTCTTGTTGGTGACATTGCCGCGGATAACCGCCAGTTACTCCCCTATGATTTCTTTAATTATAACTGAAATGAAACAGCTTACGCAACTATTTACTTCCAAAAAGAATCATAAACAGTAATTGGCAGATGTCGTTTGTGTTCTGTCTTTAAATACCAATTTTCAATTTTATCACTAATTTCTTTTGAAACTACCTTTCCTTCAAGATAATCATCAATATTATCGTAAGTAACTCCTAAGGCAACTTCATCAGGTAGCGCTGGACGGTCTTCTTCCAAATCGGCTGTTGGTACTTTTAAATACAGATGTTCCGGCGCATTTAACGAAGCTAACATCTCTCTACCTTGGCGCTTATTCAAACGCCAAAGTGGTGTAATATCAGCACCTCCGTCACCATATTTAGTATAAAATCCAGTAATTGCTTCTGCAGCATGGTCAGTTCCCACAACCGCACCTGACTTTGCCCCGGCAATCCCATATTGAGCAATCATGCGCTGACGAGCTTTGATATTACCTTTATTAAAATCAGAAATTTCAAGATTGTTTGCCATTAAGCTTATTACCATTTCATCGGTAGCACCTTTAATGTCTACACGAACCACTTGATCTGCCTGCATAAATTTTATAGCATCTAATGCATCAGATTCATCGGATTGATTGCCGTATGGTAGTCGAACTGCAATAAATTGATAATTGCTATCACCGGTTTCTTCACGTAACTCACGAATAGCCTGTTGTGCTAAATACCCAGCAAGTGTTGAATCTTGTCCACCAGAAATTCCTAAAACTAAAGATTTTAAAAATGGATGTTTCAATAAATAAGCTTTCATAAAATCAATACTCATACGAATTTCTTCTGCAATATTTACACTTGATTTCACTTTCAAAGTTTCAATAATTTTCTTTTGTAAGTCAGTCAAGATTAACACCCCTTATTTAATATTATTCATATTATTTCTAATTTTTTGGATGATAGCCATCTTATTATCATAAGCTTTTTGTGATAAATCGACAGGGTAATCTTGTGGATTTAATTCACGTTTATATTCTTCCCATAACCCATCTAACTGAATTCTTGAATACTCTCTAATAGCATCCAATTCTGGCTGATTATAAACCAGTTCACCTTCAACAAATATATCTTGTAAAATTGGTCGTGCATTATAGTTAGTTACCAACTTATTAATATAGGTATACTGCTGATGGAACATATAAAGTGAGTCTTGTTTCTGAGGTTCCTCATCCGATAGTGCAATGTAATCTCCTTCAGTTTTACCATCAACTTTATTAGTAATACGCCATACTTGTTTCTTACCTGGTGTTGATACTTTTTCTGCATTATTACTGAGTTTAATTGTATCAACCATTTTACCATCGCCACCTTCAATGGCTACTAATTTATAAACTGCACCTAAGGCGGGTTGATCATAGGCAGTTATTAGTTTAGTTCCAACGCCCCAGACGTCAATTTTAGCTCCTTGCATTTTTAAATTAGTAATTGTTTTTTCATCTAAGTCATTTGAGGCATAAATTTTAGCTTCTGTAAATCCAGCTTCATCTAATTGTTCACGAACGCGTTTCGAAATGTAAGCCATATCCCCACTATCAATTCGTACGCCGGCAAAATTAATCTTATCACCTAACTCTTTAGCAACTTTAATTGCACTTGGCACACCACTTTTTAACGTATCGTATGTATCAACTAAAAAGACACAATCACGATGCGTTGTTCCGTAAGCCATAAAAGCATCATAGTCATCTCTGTATGCTTGAACTAATGAATGCGCATGCGTTCCACTGATAGGAATACCAAATATTTTACCTGCTCGGACATTACTAGTTGCATCAAATCCACCAATATAAGCTGCACGTGTTCCCCAAATAGCTGCATCAAATTCTTGTGCTCGTCTTGTACCAAATTCTAACACACCATCATCTCCGGCTACAGCTTTGATACGAGCTGATTTTGTTGCAATCAATGTTTGATAATTAATGATGTTAAGTAATGCCGTTTCTACTAATTGACAGTCTGCTAAAGGACCTTCTATTTGGACAATGGGTTCGCCGTTAAAAACAACTTCCCCTTCAACAGCTGACCTGATTGTGCCACGAAAATGAAAATCTTTTAAATAGGCAAGAAAATCATCTGGATATCCTGCCACTTCTCTTAAATACGCAATGTCTGTCTCTGAAAATTTTAAATTTTGAATATAATTAATAGCTCGTTCTAAGCCTGCAAAAATCGCATAGCCATTAGAAAATGGTAAATTTCTGAAGAAAACTTCAAATACAGCATTTTGATTATGAATATTTTTTTCCCAGTAAGTTTGGATCATATTAATCTGATAAACGTCCGTATGTAACGTATAGCTATCATCTGGGTAATTTTTTACCATGATGTTTCTCCTTTAAAATGAATGCACTACTAGAATTTTTTCCAGCACACAAATTATAATCTACATTTTACCATTTTTTCCGTAATCCGTCATATTCAATACTTATTTTAAATTTATCTTCTGTTATAATGAGACAAAGTTTAAAAAGTGAGGACATATTATGCCAAATAAATTTAAAAAAACAAAAATATTAGATATCGAATTTATTAATACAACTAATGACGCTTTTTTAACTCAGATAGCGACTGATTCGATAGCTCATCTAAATCGATTTATCGTGACAGCCAACCCAGAAATTGTTCTATTTGCACGACAACACCCAGATTATAAAAAGATTCTTAACCAAGCTGACTACGTTACACCAGATGGTATTGGTATTATCAAAGGCGCAGCAATTTTAGGGACTCCAATGCCCGAACGAATCACTGGCTATGATACTTTAATGAGCCTGCTTAAATGGGCTAATAGTCATCAAAAATCAATATACCTAGTTGGTGCAGCCGAAACGGTCATCCAAAAAGTTGCCAAAACGATTAAGTCTGATTATCCAAACATTAATTTAGTCGGATTTCATAATGGTTATTTCAAAAATGATCAGGATATTGTAAGTAACATTAAAATATCTCAGCCTGATTTTGTTTTTGTTGCAACAGGTTTTCCAAATCAGGAGGAATTTATTCAGCGTAATCGCCAAGTGTCTGATAGTATCTGGATGGGTGTTGGTGGTAGTTTCGACGTTCTAGCGGGTACTGTGAATCGTGCGCCACAATTTTGGCAAAATCATCATATTGAGTGGCTTTATCGTTTATTCCAAGAACCGACTCGTTTTATTCGAATGCTAGCTATTCCACGTTACTTATTACTAATATACAAAGAAAAATTTAGAGGACATAAAAAAAAGAACTAAGAAATTAAAAATTTCTTAGTTCTTTTTTACATATTGTTATATTACCAAACGAAAACGCCAACCATACCCGCTGATAATAATGAAACTAGAATACCAGATAATAGCATGTAACCAACGTTTCTTGCGATAACATCATTTTTTTCTTTATCCACAATTCCTTTGAAACAACCAATAATCATTCCAATTGTTGAAAAGTTTGCAAACGATGTAACAAAAACAGTTAAAACAGCTTTGTAATGAGGTGCAAATGAGTTAATCGTACTTGATACTTGTCCCATAACAACAAATTCATTTGTTACTAATTTTGTACCCATGTAACGTGCTAATTCGAAAGCATCTGAAGGATTGAATCCCATTAACCAAGCAAATGGGAACATAATAATACCTAAAATATTTTCAAGTGATAAATTTGGATTAACTAATCCAAGAATATTATCAATCAAGGCTGCTAAAGCAACGAAAGCAATAACATTTGCTGCAATAATCAAGACTAACTTACCAGCACCCAAAATTGAATCACCCAAGAAAGCGAAAAAGGGTTCTCTTTTATTATCTGATTCAGAAGTTTCTAAATCATTTGAGTTACTACCTGTCATTTCAGCAATAGTATCTTCTTCTTCTGTTACTTCAACTGGATTTAAAATACTTGTTATAATAATAGCATTAATAATATTAATTGGAACAGCTGTTAAGATATATTGACCTGGCATCATTGTTGTATAAGCACCAATGATTGAAGCCGTCACACAGCTCATTGACATCATTGCCAAAGTTAAGTTCCGTTCTGATTTCATTAGTTTCAACTGAAGGCTTGAAACAGCTAATGCTTCAGTATTTCCCAAAAACATCATTTCTACTGAGAAAAATGATTCAAATTTTGGTTGGCCTGTAATTTTTGATAACCCACGGCCAATCCACTTAATAATAAATGGAAGAACGCCAATGTACGTTAAAATATCAAACAATGGCACAATCATAATAACTGGTAATAGAACACTCATGAAAAATCCCATATCAGTTACTTTAGGCATAGCGGGTACCATAAATTGAATACCTTGATATGCGGCCTGCATTAGCCAATTAAACCCATTAGCCGCGCCTTCTACAAGATCACGTCCTAATGAGAATTTTGTTAAGAACCAAGCTAAAAATAAATTAATAACGACCATAATTGCGATTGATTTCCAATTGACTTCTCTCTTTTTCTTGGAAAACGCAAATGCAACTAAAATAAAAATGGCAACACCGAAAATATTAACTAATAAATACATATCTTAAAACCCCTTCAGATAATTTATTTTTTGCTCTTAAATAATATAGCGTTATCTCAAATTGATGTCAATCGAACAGATTTCTCAAAAAAAAAATTACTCTATCTCATCCATTGATATGGTTGAAAGAGAGCAATTAATAATTTCTTAAACTTTATTTTTCTAGATAAAATTCAAAGCGATTCCCTACATATTGTGTCCGAACATATTCAAAAGGTTCACCATTTTTCAAAAAGCTAACTTGACGAAGCCTCAAAATCGCTTCACCACGCTTGATTGATAGATAATCCGCTATGCTTTCAGCAGCTGACATAGCAGACACTGTCTGTTGTGCCCCTCCCAATGTTAAATTGGCTTTTTCTTCCAATGTTCGATATAAAGAGCTCGTAATTTCAGTTTTACTATAACCCTCAACTAATTTATTAGGAACCGTAGCAACTTCAAAACAAATCGGTAAACCATCAGCATAACGAATTCGTTCCATTCGTAAGACTAGTTCGCCATCGATCAATTGTAACTTTTCAATTTCACTTAATGAAGGCGTTGTAACATGATAAGTGATCGTCTTACTTGAAGCCACTTTTCCCTGTTCAGCCATTAGGTCAGTAAAACTAGTCACACCTGACATCTTTTCTTGAACCTTCTTACGAGCAACGTAGGTTCCATCACCAACATGACGTTCTAGAATACCTTCATCTACCAAGGTTTGAATTGCCTGTCTAAGCGTCATTCTGCTGACACCAAATACAACAGCAAGTTCACGTTCAGCCGGAATACGATTGCCAACTTCCCATTCACCAGATTCAATTGTTTTTTTCATTTCATTATGAATTTGAATATATATGGGAGATCCCATTAACAATTACCTTCCTAACCTTTTATTAAAATTTACGTCCAAAGCTATATGTGCTTTCTAGTTGCATGTTAGCATCAAATAAGTTCATATCAGCATCTTTTCCGATTTCAATAGCACCTTTTGATGTTAAATTGAATTCCCTAGCTTGATTGACAGAACTCATCAATACAGCTTCTTCGATACCACAACCAGTAAATTTCATAATATTTTTAAATGCATCTTGATATTGTAAAACAGAGCCTGCTAAATTACCAGATTCTAATCTTGCTTGTTTGTCTTTAACAATAACTTTTTGCCCGCCAAGTTCGCTTAAGCCTTCAGGCATTCCTTTAGCACGCATCGAGTCAGTAATTAATTCAATACGTTTAGGTCCTTTTAAATCATAGGCTAGTTTAATCATATCTGGCACAATATGAAAACCATCAGCAATAATTTCTGTATAAATATTATCCTCTAAAAATGCATGTCCAGTTACACCTGGTTCACGATGCTTAAATTCGCGTTGTGCATTGTATAAATGAGTGACATGACTTGCTCGAGAATGTTTCATTTCTTCGCGAGTAGCGTTACTATGGCCCACTGAAGGTACGATACCATTCTTGATACAATACTCTTCAAATTCAGGTGACGTTTTATGTTCCGGTGCATAAGTCACTAATTTGATCATATGTCCTGATAATTCATTCCATTTATCAAATAACTTTGTATCAGGTGCCTCAATATATTTTTCAGGCTGTGCGCCTTTAAAAACAGGAGAAATAAATGGTCCTTCAAGATGAATTCCTTGAATAACAGGGTTCACTTCAGCGGCTTTTTTGATACCAACCATAGCATTAGCAATATTTTCATGTGATTGGGTCATTGTCGTTGCGAAATAAGTCGTAACACCTTCGTGAATCATATCGGTAACCATTTCATTAATTTGTTTAGAATCACCATCCATAGCATCAAAACTATATCCACCATGGCTGTGAACGTCAATAAATCCAGGAACAATAATTTTCCCTTCTACATCTCTAACCTCATCAGAGGCTAAAGCTTTGTATTCGCTCATTGGCCCCATTGCACTAATTTGTTTATCAAATCGAATATATGCATCTTCAATTTTTTCTGAACCCGTGTAGATAACTGCATGTTTTAAAACAATACTCATCTTATCCGCCATCCCTTCAATTTATAAACTTAGTATAATCGGTATAGACCAAAAAAACAAGGTCATATCAAATTTAGTTTTTGTCTTTAGCCACAGTTGCATCAACTGCTTTAATAATAGAATTCATAAATCCAGCCTCTTCCATTGCAAGCAATCCAGCAATAGTTGTGCCACCCGGAGATGAAACCTCATCAATTAATTTCCATGGCACTTCATCAGTAGCTAAGACCTTTTTTGCACTGCCTAGTACAGCTTGAGCAGCAATCTTAGTTGCTTTATCTTTTGGTAAGCCATATTTAACGCCTGCACGTGCAAGCGTATCAATAAATAAGTAAATAAATGCTGGTGAGCTACCAGCAAGAGCAACAAACGTGCTAAAATCGCGTTCAGCAATCTCCATCGTTTCACCAATAGTATCAAATAAATCAGTACCTTGTTTCATTTGTTTATCTGTCAAAATATCATTACCGACTAACGCAGTCATACTTTCGGAAACCGTTGCGTTAACATTTGGCATTGTTCTTAAAATACCAACTGAATGATTATCTAATTCTAATTCAATTTCAGAGATTGAAACACCTGATACAATAGAAATTAGCATAGGTTTGTATTCCTTCACTGACTCTTTAATTTCTGCTAAAACCATACCTAAGACAATTGGTTTAACAGCAAGAAAAACAACGTCAGCCTCACTAACCACCTGAGCATTGCTACCTAACGCTGTAAAGCCATTAGCTTCAGCATAAGGTACATAGCTGGACTCTCTTGCACTGTGTACCAAAATTTCTTTTGGCGCGATAAATTCTGCTTCTACTAAACCTTCAATAATTGCTCGAGCCATATTACCAGCTCCAATAAATCCAATTTTCATAGTTTCCTCATTTCAATTATTATATTTAATTACTATCTCCATCATACCGCAAAAAAAAATAAAATAACAAATAAAACAAAAAAGCAGATACCTAAGTATCTGCTTTTAGCTAGTTGGGTTAGATGGATTCGAACCATCGCATGACAGGATCAAAACCTGTTGCCTTACCGCTTGGCTATAACCCAATATTATAAAATAATGGTGGAAGAGAGTGGATTCGAACCACCGAACCCGAAGGAGCGGATTTACAGTCCGCCGCGTTTAGCCTCTTCGCTACTCTTCCATATCAGCTTTATCCGACTTAACTATCATACAAATAAATGGATTAAAAATCAAGCTTTTTTTTCAATTATTTTAAATTAATTATTTGTAACGTAAATTTCCACTCATCGAAGAACGTATTTTTCGTCCATTCGTTATATTTTTTCCGCCCATATCCCACTGGCTTCGTATAATACGTCGTTTCATTAATTTGAATAGGATCATGTTTGATATGGAGGTGCCCAAATAAAACTTTTTCTACTTTATAGTATTCTAACAGATCTCCCATCTTTTGACTACCTAACATGCCGTTTGCAACGTTCCAGAAACGATTATCATTATTAATTTTAATATACAATTCATTAGGTACAAAATGAGTCATAAATATTATTTTTTTATTTAATTGTTTCGCATCACTCAATAATTTTTCAGTTTGTCTTAAACTTAATTTAAATCTCTCGACATCTGGCATTGGTTGAACAATTTTACGATCGATCCAATAGTTTGTTTTCCAATGTAGCATTTCTTTATCAGACCGTTTTAGCTGTTTTGAGTAACTGTAATCGTACCATCCATTATTACCTATAATACGCCATTCAGTGCCGGAGATATCCAAATATTGATTATGGAGATAAGAATCATTCACTACACTTTCTAGCTCATCAAATGTTATATTTTTAACCATGTCATGGTTACCTGCAATAAATAAGACAACAATTTTATTATTTAACTTTCTTTTCAGTCTAATAATATAATCAATCGTTTTATTAAAATCATTAAATAAATCTCCTGTAATAAGATAATACTCAATATTTTTCGCTAATAGATAATTTACTTGTTCATCAATAATTATATCCACATCAACTTTATTAATATCAAAGTGATTATCACTACTAGTTGCAATAATTGTCATGTTTCCCTCCAAAAAAAGATATGTTAATTAAAATTAACATATCTTTCATTAAAAATCTATTTAATTAACGCCTTCCATTAATTTATGAATTCTTGGAATAAAGAAACTCAACATAATACCAAAGGCAACAGTAATTCCACCAACTACAGCAAAGTACATTGATTCAGTAGCGGGTGTGTATAACCGAACAATTTGTGAATTCAATGCTTGAGCAACAGCATCACTCAAGAACCAAACACTCATCATTTGAGATTGAAAACTTTTTGGTGCAAGTTTAGTAGTAATTGATAAGCCAACTGGAGAAACCAAAACTTCACCAAGCATAACCATCATCCAACTTGCAACTAACCATAATGGGCCAACTTTAGTATCTGTTCCAAAAAGAACACCAGGGAGCATCATCCAAAGGAAAGATGCTCCAGCAAATACTAGACCAATTGAAAATTTAGCTGGAGAACTAGGTTGTTTCGATCCTAATTTAACCCATAACCAAGCAAATATTGGAACATAGATTAATATGAATAACGGATTCATACTTTGAAAGAAACTAGCTGGGAAAGTGAACCCAAAAGCACTTAACTGCGTTCTAGTTGACGCAAACATTGCTAAAACAACTGAACCTTGTTCTTCAATTGACCAGAATAAGATACTGGCAATAAATAACGGAATATACGCTGTAAGTCTTGATCGTTCAATTTTTGTTGTTTTCTTACTTGTTAACATCATTGTAAAGTAATAGACAGGGATGATAACTGCAAGAATTGTGATTAAAAGAATGACATTCGTAATATTTAATGATTTAAATAGGAACATGATAACTAAAATTAAAGCTAAAGCTATAACACCGATTGAAGATTTTTTAAGAATAGTTGATAATTCGTTAGGTTGAATAGGGTCATTAGGATATAAACTATCTTTTGTTAAATATTTTCTTCCGTCAAAGTAATATTGAACTAAGCCGAAAAACATCCCAATAGCTGCTAATGAGAATCCAACGTGGTAATTATATTCTTGACCAACCCATCCAACTAGCAACGGTGCAATCAAAGCACCAATATTAATCCCAGATACAAAGATACTGAAACCAGAATCACGTCTTGGATCCTTACTATTGTATAATCCACCAACCATTTCAGAAACATTAGGTTTTAACAACCCTGTTCCCAATACGATTAACGCGATAGATATGAATAAAGCAACTGATTTAAAGGGTGTTGCAAGAACAATATGTCCTAGCATTATTAGTATTCCACCAATAAACACTGTTTTTCTACTACCCCAAAGGCGATCACTAACGAAACCTCCAATGACACCTGATAAATAAATTAATGATCCATAAATGGACATAATTGACATGGCTGTAGCTTGATTATAACCAAGCCCATCCACTTCTGAAATCATATAGTATAAAAGAATTGCTCGCATTCCGTAATAACTGAATCGCTCCCACATTTCTGTAAAAAATAGTGTTGATAATCCTCTAGGATGACCAAAAAAGGCCGTATCTTTATTTTTCATGGACTTCCTCCGATATAAATCTAGTATATGTATTTTAATGCATTACACATTATACAATGTATATATATCAATAGTCAAATCAAATTTTTACTTATATCTCATCATTTACTACTTGTTTTATCATTTAACGTCTTTCTAATATGTGAAAAATTTTATATCCATTATTAAGTAATAGTGTAACAAAAAATGCTCTATAGTATCTGCTATTTTTGCTAGAACAATCTATCAAGTGACTAAGTATTTTATCCGGTTCATTTTAGAAGCACGCGAAAACGTTAAAGTAATCGTTACTTATATAAACTATACGTATCCCAAGTTTACGAGAACTTTGTTATTCCCGAACGCCATAGTTGTTTACGATCAATTTCACATTTACAATGCACTTATGCATGCATTTAATAAAACTTGAATTCAATTTTTTAAAAAAATTGTTTACTCATTTTAATTTAACATGAAGACTATGTGAAAAACGCTATTAACTATCCTTATTCTAATAGCCTACTTGAAGGAAGGGACTAACAATAAATTGAAAATTATTAAACGTAATGCCTACGGATTTAGTGATTTTAGGAACCGTGTTTCCTTTGTAATGAGAAATAAAACTATAAAAAAAGGTGTTGTCACTTTGTGACAACACCTTTTTTTATATTCAGCAACGGTCGTAAAATTTTATTGTTTTATTTTTAATAGCATGGCAACGTCCTACCCTCGCAGGGGGCGACCCCCAACTACTCTTGGCGCTAAGAAGCTTAACTTCTGTGTTC
>NZ_JBXAXY010000008.1:0-31103 GCF_056782015.1 Dellaglioa sp. CoH-57-MRSF-17
ACTTTTTTCTTTATTTCAACTGTGAACATAGTAAAACCCCCTGAGTTAGATTTCTCCAACTCAGGGGGTTCACTTCATTCCCCTACTTAATCACTTTTTTAAATATTCTAATTAATTACATCTTTTATCGCCCAAACGGGGCTCGAACCCGTAATTCCGCCTTGAGAGGGCGACGTCTTAACCAATTTGACCATTGGGCAAAAATACTCTTTTAAGTATAACCCATATAGATTTGATGTCAATGATTTTTATGCCAAATTAAAAATTGAATAAAACAACAATACAGATACAAACCGAGACAGTACAATGCAGCAGCCCACATAACAAAAGATAACCATTTATATTGTAGGAGAACTTTCGTGGTACCTATCAATAACGTTGTGACACACGCAATCAATAATCTAATGTATAACTTTTTTAATTCACGTCTTAGTTTTATTTCCAATACGTTCGCCTCAAACCCATCTATAGAATAATAACTTAATAAAATGTGCAAAACTTTAGCTTAATTTATTCATTTGTACTTTCTCTACATAACACAATCTTTATGTCCTTCATTATAACGTTATGTATCAATTAGAAAAGTAATCATCACTTTTCTTTATCAATAATTAATCATCTTTACTATTTCTTATTGTTTCAACAAAATATTACTATTTTCTATTTGACAAAAGACCGTTATATCGCTAAAATTAGGAAGTTAATTATTCTTGGGTAATAGCCAAACTGGTAAGGCGCCGGACTCTGAATCCGCAATCTGTAGGTTCGATCCCTACTTACCCAATCAAGTGTTTTCATAGAGTTTCATAAGGTTTCATCTAGATTCAACAAACCGTAGTCAAAACCGTAGTCAAAAAAATAAACTGTACGGGCATGTATGTACTGATGCATCTACTTTCTTAAGTAGGTGCTTTTTATTTTCCCTCAACAAACCGTAGTCATTTCATCACATCTAATTAAATCTACTTCCTTTAGGGTGTCTTGAATGTCTTGATAACCTTTTTAATTGCATCCCTTTAGGGGGTCCGAAATGTCCGAATACTTATTTTTGCCTACATATCTAATAAGTCCCAGGGATGAATAGCTGCACCCATATACTAATATTTGCTAACATATTAGGTATAAATGAAGTATCATTTTGACGAGCTTACTAGAGTTTTGATGAGCTTTATAAAGTATTTTATGGCAAGTTTTGGCAGGTTCTAACACTAACCCTATTACTTACTTTAAGAATACCTAAACATCAATTATAGATAAGGTATTATTTATTACACCTTATCCTCGCCGCTTCGCCTTTTAAAATTTTATTCACTGCATTTAACGGAAAAGATATAGAGTCTATATTTGTTGCAACTGCTGTAAAAATTTTATTAATTTTATTAGTTTCTTGATCTATCAATTCTATATTTTCTTCTTTATTTTTCAATAACCATTTTACTGCCATAGTAAGTTCATCGTATGTTTTCATTAAATCACTCCAAAGTGTAGCAATATTATCTTGATAGGTATCACATTTTTTTGATAATTCGGGTACATAGCTAACGTATGTTTCAAAATAAATTACATATTCATTCTTCAAATTAGTAATTTCATTCAATTTTTCTTTATTAATTTTTGTACCCAAATTACGAATATCATCTATTGTTTCTAATGTACCCTTAGAGAAAATATCTTTTTTCATTAAAATAATATTGGCGGTAAATCTATTATTAATAGAAATTAATCTAGATATGTTCTTAATATCTTCTACAGCAAGGGCATTACTTAACTCATTTTTTCTTTGCTCTTTTAACTGAAACTTTGTATTTATATATGCAAACATAGCTGCACCACCAATACCTATGAAAGAACCTATATAACCTCCCCAAAATCCAAGCCACCCATCACTCGAACCTACTCCTGGAACAATGCCAATAAAAATATTGATGACCCAAGGGATGATAACAGTCACTATCAATATTACTAGTAAAATGAACCATTTATATTTTTTTATAAACCCCCATATTTTACTCACTGCATTACCTCCAAATATCTTATTTACCTCTATATTAAACAATAAAAAACAGGTAAACAATACCTGTCCCAACTCTATGAAATACTATGAAACTCTACGTAACTTAAAAGGTTTATTTTAATGATCACTAGTTACTCAAAAATCACTAAATGATGATTTAACTCACACTAAACTTTTTCACACTTTGAATCTGGCTACCGTTTGTACTTCCAACCGTATCATTCATGATGGATCATTTTAGATAGTATAGTTTATTTCTTTAGCTTTTTAAATGTTTGCACTTTCGTCAACACTATTAGTGTATATACTTTTTAGCTACTATGCTAAGAAATTCATTAATTTTGCTTTTCTAAATTTTAGCTAATATTCTAAGGCCCGGTATTTATCTGAAGATTCCCAGTTCCATATTTCATTTTTTACAAAAAAAGCACTCACGTTTGTGAATGCATTAATGAACCATTATGGAATATCACTATAAAGTATTATATTTATTTAACGGTTTAGCGTAAAGTTTTCTGTATCTATGTCTGGTCTAGTCGAATAGCGTGAGATAGTTTTAAGTGAAACGGTTGTTTTGTTATGATCAGGCACTAGGTAATATTTTTCTCGAAGACTTGCACCCGTGTACACCAACTCTATTTCCCAACCACCATTTCCATAGGGTACGTATCCTCCCAACGCTGCAGGAATATCATCATTATTATTAATTTTAGTTATAGTACTTTTACTTCTATCTGTTATTATCAAGTTAAAATTGCCGTAATTATCATTTGAATTTTCATGTTTGATAATCAGTTTAATCGCTTCATCAATTGATATTGATAGCCCATCACTGGATTGTTGTGTATCATCACTAGCATTGATGATAACGTTATTCACTAGAGTATTTCGACTACCATCAGTTAACTTTTGATTTACATAAGTAGCTATTGTCGACATACCAACTTTTTGTAGTTCATTATCTGCATTGTCATAATAAGCTACAGTATTATGTACATCCCCCAGTAATCTATAATATGGATTATCACCTTTTTGAATATAATACTTAACTGTACTTGAATTAGGTGTTTTAATTGAAACATTGAACCCATCTGCTATTTTATCCGTTAAACCATTCCAAAAACGATTTGCACCATAATAAGCGATTGCTACAGCTGACTGTTTAGGATGGTCTTTCATCTGCTGAACTGTCAGAGTTCCTACATTCCTACTTGCCTGTTTTTTCGTTTCCTGTAATTTACTTTTTTCTTTTTTTAACGATGAAACTTCTCTACTCATTGAACTAGCTATTTTCTTTGAACTTGCTTGTGATTTACTAGAATCAATAGAAGATGATTCATCCTTTTTTGAATTGCTGCTCCCACACGCAGTTAATGATAATAACATCATTGCTATCCCACACGTTACCAATACCTTTTTCATTTTGAAACTCCCCTAAAATTTATTTACCTTTAAATTAAACACTAAAAATGATAGGTAATCAATATTCGTATTCACCTTATGCACTTTTATAAAACTCTGTACAACATAATCTATATTTTCATACTAATAGTCGCAGGTTTTGTTAGATTTTTAACCATTCAAAGATATTTTATACTAAGTTTGTTCAGCCCCAAATGCCGCAATAACCCGTACGACATTTTCTATTTTGGCGTACAAAAAAACATCCACAGTATGGATGTTTCAATTAACCATTATATTTTATTTTGAGTTTGCTGTGCGTCTATTGCATCTTTGGCAGTCGTTTCTAATGCAAACTCATAAGTAAGCTTTGTTCCATTAGATTGTTTTTCTATCCATTCTCCATATGTTATATGTGATCCCTTTATTGTGTAAGGTATGCGATGTGAACCAGATTCACCCCTCATTATAATAAACTTATCGGTTATCTTATACGTATAATTATAGGCTCTATCTTTTCCCAGCTGTGTACGAACCACTGTATCACTTTTTGCGTAACCTAGAGTAATTAAATCAAAAAGGGAGTGCCGTGGAGCAGTACCATCTTCCATAGCTTTACTGATGTCCTCACCATTATATTTGATTGGAGCAAAACTAAATCCTTTTTTTAATTCATTTCTCACAAGATTAGCTGCCTTAGATGACCTTTCAGCTACCATACTTGATTCTTTGGCAGCTGATTCTGATGATGCTTTACTTTCAGAAGATACTTTTGCTTTTTTTATAGACTCTTTCTTATTTGATTCACTTTTTGATTTCTGCAAACTAGATGATTTTACCTCAGATGATGACGATTCCTTACTTGCACTATTGCTGTTCCCACATGCAACTAATAATAATGCAACCATTGTTGAAGCACATAATACGACTACCCTTTTCATTATCCAACACCCCTTTATTTTTATACACTCACATATTAAACACTAAAAAAAGCAGGTAAACAATACCTACCTCCTTTGTATGTACACTCTAAATACTTCAATAAAGTAATAAAGGGTTATATTTTAAAGTTTCTAACATTCATACCCGCTATTAATTTTTAATGCTATATATATTTTTAATTGACGAAGGCTACCAACAAATTCTGCTGGTAGCCTTCTCACTGAATATTTATATTTAATTTTGAGTTAATTAATTTTAAAATAAGTTACTAATTCTACTTCTAAACGATGTAACCCTACCTACTTTACATCCTTGCAACTCCTTGGTTGCGCCAGCGTGAATAAATGAATAGAAATCATCAAACTGAATAATTTATACTAAGAATATTAATATTGAGCTACTATAACCTTAACATGTTTTTGTTTATTGTCAATTTTTCCGAATGATTTATATAGTATTTTCTCATTTTATGTTCTATTTATGATATACTAAATGAGATATTTTAATGATGGTACTTAAATTAATAAAGTGACAGCAACTTAAATCCCCGATTCAATTCTGTCTCCTTCATTTTGAATACACTATAATAATAGTTTGGAGGTTTATACACTATGTTAAGTAAGACAAAAAAATTCTTAAGAGCAAACAAAATTTATTACGATAAAGAACATCTCAATCCATTAATGGTTCCAGATCGTATTTACGTACTTAATTTTGGCTTAGATGAGGATGATCTCAATAATAGATTTATCGTTGAATACACGTATACTTGGACTGGTCGAATCAAAATTAATAAAATTACGATTCGACTTCATAATCAAGTTAGCCCACATGAATTTCGTAATGAAACAGAATTACTGCATTATCTTAAAAAACACACTAAATCGAGCAAATAACATTTGCATTAATCGTCATTAGATGTTATATTAAACTTATGTATTTATGGTTCGGTTATTTAAAGGTGATTTGTTTCATTTATGAACACACTTCTTTTTAATAGTTCAATCAACAAATGCAAAATATATTAGTGCTTACAGCACATGGAGGTTTCATATTATGGAACAAGGTACAGTAAAATGGTTTAATGCAGATAAAGGTTTTGGTTTTATTACTCGCGAATCTGGCGACGACGTTTTCGTTCATTTCTCAGCTATCCAAGGTGACGGTTTTAAATCACTTGACGAAGGCCAAGCAGTTACTTTCGATGTTGAAGATTCTGATCGTGGACCACAAGCAACTAACGTTGTTAAAGCTTAATTATAAGCCTTTGAAACTTACCTTCGGGTAGGTTTTTTTTTTGCAATAATAACCGTATACCCTCTCATCAGCTGCTGTTGTATGACTGTATTTTTAAATTAAATAATTATTTATCATCCGGTTCCTACTATGCACTTTAGGTTACGTTCAAAATCAACTTTAAATTTATCAATATAAAAAATGCCTCATAATTATTAGACGTAGGTCTAACGATTATGAGGCATTTTTAAGTCACACTGTCTTTCAATATCATAATTCATCAACAACAATTAACTTAGAACTATTTTCATTTAAAATGCGTTGCTGTTTACATATCCTTGCCACTTACCATTTGCATTGTATATCGAGTAATATTTATTGCCATTAATTGAATAAGCATATTTTACTGTATATTTCGTACCTGAGTTAGCTATAGTTGACCCTTTTTTTACCGTCCAATTAAAATTACCCCAGATATCATAGCTTCTTTTAACAGAGACAATTTTATTGTATTTAGTATAAATATGGCTAGTTGCTTTATTATTCACATAACCCATCCATTTACCGGCATCGTTATAAAGTGAGTAGTAAATATTTCCGTTTCCTGTAGTATATCTGTATCTAACGTTATATGTTTGACCATAGTAATTACTAGAAGTACTTTTTTTAGATGACCACAAGAAATTACCCCAGACATTATAACCTTTATCGCTAATTTTGACCTTTGCCTTTAATGATTTAGCTACTAAGGTATTCGTAGCATTACTGTTAACATAGCCTTTCCAAACATTATTACCATTATATAGTGAGTAATACGTATTACCATTAATCTTATACGCATATTTAGCATTGTATGTCTGTCCGGAGTTAGTAACTGTAGATCCTTTTTTACTTGTCCAATTAAAATTACCCCAGATAGTATAGCTATTTTTAACAGAAACAATCTTATCATATGATGAATAAACTAAATTTGAAGCATTACTATTCATATAACCTAACCATGTACCTGCATTATTATAAAGTGAATAATAGACGTTACCATTACCCAATGTATATCTGTATCTGACATTTAAGTTTTGACCATAATAATTAGCTGTTGTTCCTTTTGCTGACGTATAGAAAAAATTACTCCAGATAGTATAATCACGTTTAGTAATTTTAGCGGTTGCTTTAAATTCTTTAGCTGAAGCAACCTCCATTGCGTTACTATTTACATATCCAGCCCATTTGCCTTTACTATCGTACAATGAGTAATATTTGTTACCATTACTGTGATTATAGTAATATTTTGCGCTATAAACTTTTCCAATTTTTCCAGTTGTCGTATTTTTAACTTTATTCCAACTAAAATTACCCCAAACATTATATCCAGATTTTTTAATTGAAACTAATTCATTATAACTTTGTGCTTTCCCAGCTGCGTTCGTGGGTGGTGTACTTTCTGTTGGTTTGTTATCTGTTGATGCACTTAAAAACCAATCAGCATTTTTACCAGACATGATACTTGCATCAATGTTTCCAACCCCTGATAAACCATGATTTGTAAAGTTACTTGTATATTGCCATAACGAATGACTTGTTTCCATTGGCTCATTACTTTGGTATGCAGCTAACCAAAAACCATCATATGCGTTAACAGCCGTACTGGCATATGTTTTCATAAAACTAGCATAAGAGTAAAGTATAATTTTACGATTACCTACATATTTAGCCATCTCATCAGCCCAGGCTTTTGTTGTGGCGTTAGTATTTGCTTTGCTAGCATTCGTAACCGTTTGATCTTCATAATCATTGACAAAGAACTTAGCATCCTTGGCACGGTTATATAAGTCTTTCGCTTCTACTCTAGCATCAGCAACATTTTCATATTGGCTAAATGAATAAACACCATATGGAATATTATATTTCTTCATCATCGCAATATTATGATCAATCACTAAATCTTTACGATTTGACCCATATTGAACACGTAAAATAATAAATTTAAAATTTTTCTTTAATACTTTAGCTTGTGCATCTGTAAATGATCCTTGAAATTCTGATAAATCAGGAATTGAATTATCGCGATTTGTAGCCGATTTACTCAATAAAGATGCTGATTTAACTAATGATTCAGGTACATTTGACCCCATCACACCTTCAGGCTTCGAAGTATTAGCCGAGGCCTGATATGCTCCGATACCAATACCTACTATCACACTAGATAAAAATAATACATATTTCGTCATTCTTTTCAAAATAGAAACCGCCCTTTTATTTTTTGTTTAATAACCATATTCTAGCATAATTTATAAGTCAAAAAGATTAAGATTAGAAAAAAAGACCTTCAATAAAAAAATAATAGACGTTTTATAAGCGTCTATTATTTAATTAAGATACTTTTTAAACCACTTAACACAGTATTTTTCTCGTTCAATTGCATGATCTAAAATCAAATAATGACCATATTGTTTGTTGATTTCTTCTTCTGAGAAAAAAATTAATTTCATTCTTCCTTCAAGATGATCTAATTTTACTTGATGTAACTGTAATTGCTCAATTAATCTTTGCTGTAATTGAACGTCATCTTTATTTTTAATAAAATAAAGTTTCAAAATAAATTCGTCTTTAATCGGTTTTAATTCCCCACTATCTGATACTAACCAATCCATTAAAACTTTTTTACCTTGTGATGTAATAGAATATATTTTCTTTTCTAACTTAGTACCTGCTATTTCAATTTCATGCGTAATGTATCCATCTTTTTCCATTATTTTAAGAGCAGGATAAATTTGACTATGTCCTGCTTGCCAAAATTCTCCAATATCAGTCGTAAATGCTTTAGTTATATCGTACCCCGATAATGGTTCTTGATTCAATAATCCTAAAATAATATATTGTAATTTATTTTTTTTTGCCATTTTTCCCCTTAACTTGACTTTTAATACTTATCAGTATACTATAATCAAGTAAACAAAAACATGTAAACTTTTACATGTATAAATAAACACTTTAAAGGAGAACAAAAATTATGACAAATACAGAAAAAAAGTTTAAAACATTAGATGATTTCTTAGGTACACATTTTGTATATACTTACGATAACGGTTGGGAATATGAATGGTACGCTAAAAATGATCATACTGTTGACTACCGTATCCATGGTGGTATGGTTGCTGGACGTTGGGTAACTGATCAAGAAGCTCACATCGTTATGCTTACTGAAGGTATTTATAAAATTGCTTGGACAGAACCTACAGGTACTGATGTCGCTCTAGATTTCTTACCTAACGAAATGAAAATTAACGGAACAATCTTCTTCCCTAAATGGGTTCAAGAACATCCTGAAATTACAGTTACTTACCAAAATGACCATATCGATTTGATGGAAGAATCTCGTGAAAAATACGAAACATATCCTAAAATGGTTGTCCCAGAATTTGCTACAATCACTTACATCGGTGATGCCGGTCAAAATAACGAAGATGTTATCAATGAAGAACCTTATGTTGGTATGCCAGATGATATTCGTAATGGTAAATATTATGACGAAAATTACAAAATGATCAAAAAGAACTAATTTATTCCAAATAAAAATCGTCTGAACTTTTAAAAGTTCAGACGATTTTTATTTTATAACTTTTTTATCTTAAAGACGTGCATTTAATTCTTTTGAAAGGTCTTCGAAGCCAGGTTTACCAAGTAAGGCAAACATGTTCTTTTTGTATGCTTCAACACCTGGTTGGTTAAATGGGTTAATTCCATTCAAGTAACCAGATACAGCTACAGCTGCTTCAAAGAAGTAAATTGTATATCCTAATGTGTAAGCGTCTTGTGTAGGAATGTTCAAAATCATGTTAGGAACATTACCATCAGTATGAGCTAAAACAACACCTTGGAAAGCCTTTGTATTAACAAAGTCCATTGTCTTACCTTCTAAGTAGCCTAAGCCATCAAGATCGCCCTCTTCTTCAGGAATAGCAGTATCATTAACGGGAGTTCCCACATTAATTACAGTTTCCATCAAGTTACGACGGCCTTCTTGAATATATTGGCCTAATGAATGTAAATCAGTTGAGAAATTAGCTGAAGATGGGTAAATACCCTTTTGATCTTTACCTTCAGATTCGCCCATCAATTGTTTCCACCATTCTGAGAAATATTGTAAACTTGGTTCGTAGTTTTCTAGAATTTCAGTTGTGTAACCTTTACGGTATAAAATATTACGTAAAGCTGCGTATTGATATGCTTCATTTTTTGTTAAATCAGCATCTGAATATTCAACACGTGCGTCTTCAGCACCTTGCATCAAGGCATCAATATCAGCACCTGAAGCAGCAATTGGTAATAAACCAACAGCAGTAAGAACTGAGAAACGGCCACCAACGTCATCAGGAATAACAAATGCTTCATAGCCTTCAGAATCAGCTTCAACTTTTAAGGCACCAACTTTACGATCAGTTGTAGCGTAGATACGTGAGTTAGCTTCTTCTTTACCATATTTTGCGATTAATTTTTCTTTGAAAACACGGAAAGCAATTGAAGGTTCTGTTGTTGTACCTGATTTAGAAATAATATTAACTGAGAAATCACGATCACCAATTAAATCTACTAAATCATGTACGTATGAAGGACTAATTGAATTTCCAGCAAATAAGATTTGAGGTGCATTTCTTTTTTCAGCTGGTAATAAGTTATAGAATGTATGGTTTAAGAATTCAATAGCTGCGCGAGCACCTAAATATGAACCACCAATACCGATAACGACTAAAACTTCTGAATTAGATTGAATTTTTTTAGCTGCTGTTTTAATACGAGCGAATTCTTCTTTATCGTAGTCTTTAGGTAAATCTAAAAATCCACGGAAATCACTACCTGCCCCTGTACCGTTGCGTAATTCACTATCTGCTGCAGTAACAAGTGCTTGCATTTCGCCAAGTTCATTGTCTTGGACGAATTTTGATAAGTTAGAACTATCGAATGAAATATGTGCCATTTTAATTATCTCCCTCATATTCTTTATTTAACAACTTACATTATACAATACTTAGTAGAAAATATAACAGTCAAACAGAACTTTAATTACAAATTCCGTTATTTTTTTTGTTTACTATGAGAATATCCGTAACCGTAATAAGCAACTAATCCTATAATAATCCAAATTAGAAAGGCAACCCAGATATTAATCGGTAACTGAATCATCAAATAGACTGAAATAATTATAGACAAGATTGGTAACAATGGTACAAATGGAACTCTAAATTGGCCTTTACTAGGTTCACCAAATTGTTTCCTTAAACTTATTAATGCCAAAGCCAAAATAACAAGTACGGTTAACGTTACAATATTAGTCAATTTGGCTAAACTTTCAATAGACACTAACCCACTTGCAATCGCAATAAAAATACCGACTGTCCATGATGCTGCTTTGGGCGCATTCGTCTTATCGCTAATTTTTGCTAAGTATTGGGGCAATAATCCGTCTCTCGCCTCCGAATAAATCATTCTCGATAAACCATAGGCTAATGCAATTAAGACGCTTAGAAGCGTTATTATTGCACCTACCGAGATTATATTTCCAATAATACTCTGATTTACAAATCGCATCGCAAATGCAACTGGATCACTAACATTTAATTGTGTATACGGGACAATTCCGGTTAATACTAACGTAACAATAATATAAAAAATAGCAGAAATACTTATCGCACCAATAATTCCTTTTGGAATTGTCTTTTGCGGATCAATTACTTCGTCTGATGCCATCGCAATAGATTCAAACCCTAAAAAGGCAAAAAATACTAATGCGGCCCCACTCATTACCCCACTTGTACCAAATGGCATAAAGGGTTGCCAGTTACCAGGTTTAATGTAAAAAACACCCACTACTATAAATAAAAGAATAATCGCAAATTTTACAAATACCATTATTTTGCTTAAACGTAGTGCCTTTTTTGCTTCAAATGTTGTTAACCATGTAACGACTAACGTAATTATAACAGCAATAATATCGATATATGACCCTCTTGCTGCATTATACGATGCACTCAGCGCAACAGGCAGGTGGATATTAAGCCCTATCAAGAACCCCTGCATATACGCAGACCAACCTGAGGCAACAGAAGCCCCCGCTAGAATATATTCACAAATGGTAAACCAACTAACGAACCAGGCTATAAACTCACCAAAAATAACATAAACATAATTATACGAACCACCAGAAACTGGTATTCTTGATGAAAATTCTGCATAAGAAAAGCCGTTCATTATAACTGCAATTGCGGCAATAATAAACGACAAAATAAGGGCAGGACCAGCCTCTTGACTGGCAGCATTCCCCGTAACAACGAAAATACCTGTACCAACTGTTGCGCCTAACCCTAAAAGAATGAGATCACCGGTTTTAAGGGTTCTTTTTAATTTACTAACATGATGAGTTGTCGCAAATTCTTTTTTCCTTAAATCCATCGATTAACACTCCTTCACCATTTTATAAAGTTTTCATAATTCCTAACATAATAACACCTAAAATAACAAATATTGATCCAAGTGTGACATAAATCATCTCATGCTTAGTCTTCTTTTCTCCTAATAAGTAGATACTACCGAATGTTGAAATAACCACTCCCATTTGAGAAAATGAAAAACTAACAGCTTGACCTAATTTAGGAATTGATAAGAACATAAAGATGTTACCAGCGCCCCAAATAAGTCCCGTTAATACATTTTTAAAAGTTGATGAGTGCATAATAACTTCATTTGCAATAAGCGCAACAAATCCAGCACCTATAACCATACCAACAGCTTGTGGCAAGATTGTTGCCATTGTAAATGCACGTGATTCATCAGCAGTCATGCCCACTGTTGCATAATGAACAACAATTGTATAACCTACGTAACCAATTGTTGACAAAATAATAGCACGTACACCAGCAGCAGTATTCTCATTTTTTTCTGAATCAGATAGAACTGAATTTTTTTTATCTCTCAATGATGTCAAAGCAGCACCAGCAATAATAACGATCATCGCTATAGTACCAATCACAACCATTTGAGTTGTCTTCCATTCATTAAACAGTATGACACCTGCCAACGCATTACCAGCTAACTGTAAGCCTGTTGAAACAGGAACTGTTTTTGAGATTCCGATTGCTTTCATAGCATGGAATTGTTGATTTTGACCTAAACTCCAAAATAAACCAGAAACGATACCAATAATCCAGACTTTTGTGTCCATTTCTGGTTGATAAATACCATAAATGGCAATTCCAAAAATCAAGGCACCCCATGTCATACCAACTGTTTGTTGGTTGGCAGTTCCGCCAAGTTTTCCACTTATAAGTCCAATACTACCCCATGCAATTGCAGGGATTACTGCCATTAAGATAATCATAATTAATTAAATCCTCTACTCTCTCTCTTTTATTCTTTTTTCGCGATTTAACTATTTTAGCAGTAAAGTAACCGTATTTACAACCCTTAAAACAAAAATTTGATGATAGCTTTAGCAACATTTGAAACGGGTTACATTCGAAATCCATCAAAAACACTCATAAACGTTTAATTACAAGCATTTTGTTTTTATGAATTTTTTATATTTTACGAAAAAAAACAATCCTATTTAATAATAAATAGGATTGTTTTTTAATTAATCAACTTTAATAACTAACGTTTTTAAATAATTACCTTGACGATATTCCTTGTTTGTTACAAAGTCACTTGATAAACGGAATGTTTCAAGTAATGTAAATGAACGATTCTTATTAGCAAAAGCTTCTGTGATTTGTTCTTTTAATTTTTTGAGCGTCAATCCTGCCGAATTAGTTGAGAACATGATAACACCATCTTTTTGTGTAATATCAATAGCATCTTCAGCAAGTTGAACATAATCTTTTTGAACTGAGAATGTTCTTTTCTTTGAACGTACAAAACTTGGTGGATCCAAAATAACTAAATCATAGTTAATATGGTGTTTCTTTGCATAATCTAAATAGCCGAAAACATCCATTCCACGAATTTCTTGTTTTTCAGGATCAATATTATTAAGTACAAATTGTTCTTTTGTACGATCAATATTTTTATTATTCACATCTACACTAACTGTTTTAAGTGCGCCACCTACTGATGCAGCAACTGATGTTGCACCTGTATTACTAAATCCGTTAAACACAAGTTTTCCTTCAGCATATTTATTCATAATTGCTTTACGCATTTCACGTTGTTCTAAGAAAAGTCCTGTCGTTGTTTCATTAAGATATGCAGCAAATTGAAGGCCATTTTCTTGAACAATAAGTGGCGTAGGTGCATCTTTTCCACGAACTTTGAATGTTGATGGTTCACCCTTTGTATCGTAACGAAGATTAGCATAAATACCTTTATAACTTGTAACTGCATCAGAAAATGCACTATAAATCATATCTTTGTGTTGGTAAAGACCTAAGCTATACCAAGTAAATACATAATAATCGTCGTAATAATCAATTGTTAATCCACCGATACCTTCACCTTCACCGTTAAAGAAACGAAAGGCATTCGTCTCCTTATTAGTAAATAATGATTTACGGTTCATTCGAGCGTTATTAAATAATTTTGAGAAAAAATCTTCATCAATACGTGATTCTTCATTTCGTGAAAAAATCCAGCCATCCCCACGATTTTGTTCTGCAAAATAACCATAAGCGACAAATTGATTATGTAGCGTTAATGCAACCCATTCTCCTTCTTTAAAATCACGAGTTGTTTGTAAATCTTCCTTATCAATTAATGGGTATCCATTTTTAAACTTTTTTGCTGCATGTGAAATAATTTCTACTTTTCTCAATGACTAGCACTCCTTCTATTTTTTAACGTCTTTTTTATTTAATATTTGATTTAAGATAAGATATAGCCCACAGCCTATCAATGTACCCAATGAATTAAAAATGATATCATCTATATCACTAACTCCGGATCCTAGTACAAACTGTCCACATTCAATAGCGATTGATAAACAAATACCAACCAACATTGTTTTTACTAGAGAATACTTTTTAAATTGCTTTAGACTGGGTAAAATAATTCCTAACGGAACAAACCAAAGAATGTTACCATATAGATTATACACGAAATCGAACAAAGATTGTCCATTTGTCAGTTTAATTGTTTCAATTAACGGTGTCCAATTGATAGAATGAAAATTATAGGTTGAATTCAATCGGATATCCCATGGGAAATAGACATATCTAAATACCGTCAATTCAACTAATAAAACGAGGTACGCAACTAATAATAGCCTTACAAATTCTGTTCTGAAGTTTATTTTTTTCTTTTGATACAACCCTATACTTACTCGAATAACAAGATACACGATTAAGTAAAAAATTGTTTTATCAACACTTAAAAAAATAAGATGGATTAATGGAAAGTGGTTAATACCTTGTGAGTAATGATGTAAAACGTATTCATATAATTTTGATAAAAATAACATTCTTTCAACCTCACCTTCCATCTTCTCCTATATTAACAAATAAAAACATGATATTTTAGTATGTACCATTATTTTTCATGTAAATTTAATAAGTTAAAAATGCATTAACAAAGCTTAGCATCAATTGACACAAATTTAATATAGACTGTAAACTACAGTTACGATTTTAATTTGATTATACTCGAAAGGACGGTTCAAACCGTGCAGACACTCAAACGATTTAGAACATTTCTAAACACAAAGCTTGGATTTTTCACCCTACTTCTGTTTCTTTTCTGGTTAAAAACAATTACTGCATATCTTATTGATTTTAACCTTGGTGTTTCAGGAATTTATCAATACTTTGTCCTTTTGTTAAATCCACTTGGCACAACCATGCTACTACTCGGACTTGCATTATACATTAAAAAACCAGTTATTTCATATTTGACTATGTTTTTAATTTACATTGCGAACTCAGCATTACTATTTTTTAATGTTATTTATTATCGAGAATTTACTGATTTTATGACAATTAATACAATGTTAGGTTATTCTAAAGTTTCTGAAGGTATTAGTGGCAGCTCTTTTGCTTTAATGAAACCACACGATATTTTTTACGTCATTGACTTAGTGCTTATTATTTGCTTATTCTTAACTCGCTATTTAAAATTTAACACTCGACCATTCAGTAAACTTAACGCGTTTGCAATTACATCATTCTCAATAATGCTAACATTGGCAAGTTTAACATTAGGCGAAATTGACCGACCACAATTAATTACGAGAACGTTTGATCGTAATTATATTGTTAAATACTTAGGAATTGATTCATATACCGTCTACGACAGTTTCAAAACAGTTAAAAACAATCGGGTTCGCGATACTGCTGAAAGTTCTGATTTAAATGATGTCCTTGATTTTACAAAGTCACATTATGCAGCACCTAATCCAAATATGTATGGTATCGCAAAAGGTAAAAATGTTATTGTGCTCCATTTAGAAAGTTTTCAACAATTTTTAATTAACTTTAAGGTGAATGGAAAAGAAGTCACACCCTTCTTAAATTCTCTATACAATGGTAAAGAAACTTATAGTTTTCCTAATTTTTTCAATCAAGTCGGACAAGGTAAAACATCTGATGCTGAGAATCTCTTAGAAACAAGTATCTATGGATTACCTCAAGGATCTGTTTTCACATCTCTTGGATCCGAAAATACATTTGAAGCAGCTCCCGCTATCTTAAATCAAACCGCTGGTTATTCTAGTGCTGTTTTCCACGGTAATATTGGATCATTTTGGAACAGAGATTCCGTTTATAAAAGTATGGGATACCAATACTTCTTTGATTCAAGTTATTATGATACGTCTGCAAATAACACTCTAGAATACGGTCTAAAAGATAAGTTATTATTCAATGATTCAGTTAAATATTTAGAAAAATTACAGCAACCTTTTTATGCAAAATTCATTACCGTGTCAAATCATTTCCCATTTGATATTGATTCAAAAAATAAAGACTTTGAAGTTCCAGATACAGGTGATACGTCTGTTAATAATTACTTCCAAACGGCTCATTATTTAGACGAATCAGTTAAAGAATTTTTCACATACTTAAAAAAATCTGGATTATCTAATAATACAATGGTTGTCCTCTATGGTGACCATTACGGTATTTCAAATTCAAGAAATGTGAAGCTTGCTAAACTTCTTGGTAAATCATCCGAAACATGGAGCTCATTTGATAATACACAATTACAACGTGTTCCATTTATGATTAATATTCCTGGAAGTAAAAATGGTGGCATCCAAAATCAATATGGTGGTGAAGTTGATGTCTTACCTACCCTTCTTCACTTATTAGGCCTAGATTCGTCATCATATGTTCAATTTGGGACAGATTTATTTTCTAAGAATCACGATCAGACAGTTGCGTTTAGAAATGAAAACTTCATTACACCTAATTATACTGTTTTAGATTCTACAATTTATGATAATGTAACAGGTAAAGAAGTTACGCACCCTTCTAAAATTGTTAAGGAAACAATAAAGAAAGATCAGACAAAAGTCAGTACCGAACTAAATTTATCGGATACAGTCAATAATCAAAACTTATTACGTTACTATACACCAAAGAATTTTAAGCCAACGCAACCAAGTGACTATAACTATAAGAATCAATATAGTAAATTACTAAAATTACAAGAAACGCTTAAAAACAATTCGACAAGCCTCTATTCAAAACATGGCAATAAGTCGACAACAACCTTATATCAAACAGATGCTCCTGAATTAAAGGCACCAACTGCAAGTTCTTCTTCAAAAACTGTTACAAGTTCAAGTTCAAGTACCAGTTCAAAATAAACGCTACCGAAAAATAAATTTCGGTAACGTTTATTTTTTTATTCTAAACAACTTCACATAATGTTCATAACTATTATTTAAAATTAGTCATATAGATTAATCGAAGAGGTGTCATTATGTCTTTAATTCTACAATCATTATCTAGTATTTTTTATCATAAGAAACAAACAGTTGGGTTATTTATCATATTTTTTTTCACAATACTAATCGGTCTCTCAAACTTATTATTTAATCAAATTTCATTTGAATCATTTAAAAGTTTTAAAAAAATGCTTGCTCATATTAATGTTAATAGTACATCTAGTTCTAATTTACTTAGTGTCTTAACAGATATTCATAAACAACAAGTCAGCCTAATCTACCCTATTATTATTGGGTTATTGATAGCGGGTATTACTATCAGTATTGTTGTTTATAAAAAAATCATCAACAAGCGTATCAACGAATATCTTAGTTTACACAATATCGGCGAAAGTCAGCCTAAAGTCGCATTTGCATTCGCTCTTGAAGTCCTTATTATCTTTATAGCAGCATTAATTTTAGTGATAATTTTAATTTTCTTCTTTAAAAATAACTATACTTCATTGCTGAGAGAACTAAATATTTATTGGCTAACCCATTCATTAGCTATGCAACTTTCTCCCTCAGAAATATCCTCTGAGTTATTAGAATTACTGTCACATAAATTAACCAATTTTAATGGGAATTTTTTAATTTCCTCTACAAACGTACAATTTAGTACATTAATCTCGCAAGAATCATTCATTAATTCTGCATATCTATTTGCTGGCGGTATAACTATTAGCCTTATTTCATTCCTATCTGTCTTATTCTCTACCCGTAACTCATCTCATTAAATTATAGGAGGCATCACAATGCAACTAAAAAAATACACTAATACAACTCAATCATTAACCTCATTATTCCCTACCCATTCGGTTTCAATCATTTTAGATAAATCATTTGAATTCGTAAATCAACTTGAAAATCAAGACTTTATTAATTCAAATTTAGTTACTTTAATCACAATTGAAGAACTAAGCTTAATAGTTCCTTATCTAACTATCACACAAAATATGGGTTTAACATCTAAGAAACAGCACAAAAAAACATATAAAACTATTTCAAAATTAATTTATGGACAATATTTTCACCACTATTCACCGAATTTTATCAACAAAAAAACGACTGATTTAAGTCACTTTGATGAAACACTTATTTTAATTTTTAGAGCTATCTTAAACGATTATTCGGTGATCATTTTATCAGGCTTAATTGATGAATTTTCAATAATAGAAACAAGATTCTTCATTGATTTAGTCACAGAATTAACCTGCCAATTAGATTTAAGCATTATTATCACAACTAAACAGACAGAGTTACTTACTCAACCGCAAATCATTCCCTTTGCAGAATCTCCTATAATAGAATAAACCCTCATTGCATATGCAATAAGGGTTTATTCCAATTATTTTTTATTCTTGTTGCCAATCTTCTGAGTAATAATAATTATTTAAATGATATTTAGGTTTAACTTGTTTTTGAGTCAGGAATGGGTTCACATAACTATCAACCGCAACCCAACCTTTCCAACCTAAATGAATCGTATCTTCCATGAAGTATTCTTCATTACCATCTTTACTGAAATCAGCAATTTTATTAAATCCTTGGGATTTCAATTGCTTTGTAACCTTACCATCAAAGTTAGCTAGCATCTTCGACGATAGTCCAGTATAACTTGCCCAACGTTGGTTTACAGGTGGAATAATAAACAAGACGTCAGTATGTTCTTTAGCAAACTGATTTAAAATTAATTGGAAATCTGAAAATTCAACAGAATGATCATAATTTAATTTAGTCTGTGTACCTGCAAGCTTACCAATTTTTTTGTTAAGCTTATTTTTATCCCAATAACTATTTTTGATTGCAAAATCATTATTGGTTGTCCATTTAGCACCATATTTACCGGCAAGAATATTTAATTTATTTAAATCATATTTTGCTGGAAGGTTCTTAGTTTGTTTGTCGATAGTCTGTGTTCGATCGGCCATCGGAAAACCTGAGAATAATTGATCTTCATGATTCAAAATCGTTAATTTCAAGCGAAGCATCGTAGCATCCGCTTCAGATAACGACTGTCCTTCAGCAATTTTATGCATTGCATTCAGTACAGATTCATTTCCTTCACCAGACATTAAAGTAATAAATCTGTTGGCAGCATAACGATCTGACAGGCTGTTAGCATTTGCAGATAGTAACCACTCTGTTGTTTGTAATGGTGAATAAAAATTATTAAATACCTGCTTTCTTACACCATTAGGAACAAACCATTGTGGTGATACCACCATAACTGCTTTTTTATTTCTTAATTGATTTTTGATACCTTGTAAATAAAAATAATGATTAAGCGATTGTGTCCCACCAGTTCCCATTAAAAATGGACGATATGAACGATTATATTTTTTCGCTAAAACTGAAGGATGCATCGAATCCATCCGTGAAAATTCGGATGAACCGATAAATGCCACATAACCATCATCTAATGCCTTTTGACGAATAGCAGAGCCCTTTAAAATTAAAGTAGATTGCGATACTGCTGCTTTTTCTTCAGTTTTTGCAGAACTGAAATTATAATTGACTGGTGCAAGTAGTATGGCTAATAGTAATGCAACAGCCAAAACAACAGGCCCAATGATCATGAATAACTTCTTTTTCAATCCCATTTAGATCAAGCTTTCTACTTTTGCAATAATTAAATTTGGTGTTGCCCACTCAGAACGTTCAAACTCTGAAATTGGAATATCAACACCTAATTCATTTTGTAATTCTAAGATTAATTGAATTGAACCCATTGAATCTAATAGGCCTTCATCAAAAACATTTAAATCTAAATTATTTCTAACTTCTGCGCTACCTGTTGTCTCTTCTAATATATCTAAAACTTTATCTTTTGTGTTCATATCAATTCTCCTCTAATTATCTATTTTATGAAAAATATAGTTTGTCCAAAAATCCTGAAAAGATTAAGAAACTTAAGCAAACGATGTTAAACGTAATAAAGATTGCAAAAATTTCTGTAAATTTATTACTTGGAATACTGGTTTTATGTTTCTTTTTAAATCTGAGCCATGCATCATTAATGACGATAGCTATCGCATGGAATAGGCCATAGGCAATGTAATACCAAGTAACCCCGTGCCAAAATCCCATGAGTAAGAATAATCCAAAATAACCAACAATAGCTGTTGTTATTCGACTTTTAATTAATTTATGTTTCATCATAAAAAAGACTAATCTCATATAAACAAAATCACGGAACCAGAATGAAAGTGTCATGTGCCAACGATTCCAAAAGTCTTTAATATTGTGTGCGATGAAAGGTCTATTAAAGTTAGGAGGTGTTTCAATTCCCATAAAGTAACTGATACCAACTGCGAATAAACTATAACCAGCAAAATCAAAAAATAAATCCATACTGTACGTGTACATGTAACCAACTAAGGCCCACGATATACCACCGTCTAGTAATGCAATACGTGCGACGTGAGGTAACAGCATCGTACCAAATAGGTATGCTAGTAAAAATTTATATAAGAAACCTAAGAAAATGTAAAATACACCCTTTTGTAACATTTCTAAATATTTTTCTCGACTTGGGACATTTTGATAATCTTTAACAAACCGTCTGTAACGATCGATTGGTCCCGATGAGATAGTTGGGAAAAACAATAAAAATTGTAAGGTTAGCATCAAATCAAATTTCTTAATACTACCATCTCGCGATTCCATAATCATTTGAACCGCTTTAAACGTTAAATAACTAATTCCTAAAAAGCCAATAATTGATGGTATACCATTATTAATGGCTGGTGTTATTTTTACGATGGATAATGGTGCTATCGCTAAAAGGACAGCCATAATAAAAACCCACGTTTGATTATACTTACTACGATAATTCATGTATAAACCGATAAGTAAGACTTCAAAAATTATATAAATAAGTAAATTAAAGCCTTCGTGAAGTTTTGGACCGCCAAATATTAAGAAAATAAAGAGTAATGAAATTAACGTTTCATACAATCTAAATCTTTTACCATTAAGCAAACCAACAATAATTGGAATTAAAACAACAATAAGATATAGAAAGTACATCGGATTGACATAAGGTTGGAATGATACCATTAAGCATTCACCTCATTTATTAGTGTTTTCCGATCAATTTTACCATTTTGCGTTAATGGTAAAACATCAACATAAACAAACTTCTGTGGAATCATATATGACATCATTGTATCTAACAAGTATTTTTTAATTTCAACTGTTAATTCTGAGTCTCGTTCAACTGGATTATCATTTTGAACAACATACGCAATTAATTGAACCACTTTATGATCCTTATTATATTTTGGAATAGTGATTGCTTGTTTTACAAATGGATGCGATGACACATGATGGTCAACTTCTTCTAATTCAATTCGGTAACCATGTAGTTTAACCTGGAAATCAATTCGTCCACGATATAACAACATCCCTTCAGAATTTATGATTGCTGCATCACCAGTTCGATAGGCAGCTACGCCATCCATTTCAAAAAAAGCACTGGCCGTTTTTTCAGGATTGTTAAGATAACCTTTTGAGACACTAGGTCCAGCAATAATTAATTCACCTTCATCACCATTTGGTACTAGTTCATTTTCTGGATTAACTACAACCATCTTTGTATCTGATTTGGCATAACCAATTGGTAATCGTGGGTATTGTTCTAAAATAGCATCAGTAATCTCAACACTCGAAACCGCAACTGTTGCTTCCGTAGGACCATACGTATTAAATATCTTAGCCATTGGGAATCTTTGCTTCAATGCTGCAGCTGTTTTGTGAGTTAATTCTTCACCACAAAATAAGAATCGACTAAGATCTGGTAAATGTTTATCATCAAACGTTGGTTCTAATAAACAAATATCAATAAATGATGGTGTTGAAACCCAAACTTGTAAGTCCAGAGTAGGTAACGTTTGGAAAAGAACTTTGAAATTATCCGTCACTTCTTGAGGTAAAACAGATAACTTACCACCCATAGTTAATGTAGGATACAAGTCCATTACTGATAAATCAAATGAGTATGGTGCCTGAGATAGACTATTGGGATGTTCTGGTAGAGAGAAATCTTCTATCATCCAGTTCACGTAACTTATCAAGTTATCATGACTAATTTGAACCCCTTTTGGCTGTCCAGTCGTACCAGATGTAAAGATAATATAGAAGTTATCTTTACCAGTTACTTGGAAACTAGGATCAGGAACTTCTACCCCTTGATTATTCTCAATAATTTCTGTTAATTCAGTTGATAAAATTACAGGTACATCGAGTTTAACTTCAGGTAATTCTGCTACAGCTATACAAGCGACTGGTTTCGCAACTTCTTGAATTGACTCTAAACGCTCAGCTGGTGAGTGCGAATCAATTGGAATATATGCGTGCCCTGCTTTAACGCTTCCTAAAAAAGCCACTAGCATATTAAATTTTTGATTTCCATATATCATAATTGGACGTTTATTATCTAAATTTAATTCAATCAAATGCAATGCTAATGCATCAGATTTTTCTTTTAACTGTTGATAAGTATTTGTCTCACCCAAATCATTGTAAACAATGCGATTGGGATCGGACATTGCGATCATATCAATTTGATTAATTACATTTTTTATCATGTCTTTGCTCTCCTTTAAAATTCATTATAGATAAACGTACCATTACTTATACCTTTAAATGAATACAGGTAAACTAGCATCGCCAATACAATAAAATAAAAGGCAGTTCGAACGATAAACATAAAAACTTCATTTTCTTTTAAATCATGCCATTTTTGGCTCATATTTATCACATCCCCCTTAGAATGAATATAGTATACACTTTTTTTCCCCCGTTTAGCATTCATCTATGTCATACTAACCTAACAATTTTGTAATATTAAACTTAGTTAATAATCTTATTAACCGCTTTTTAGTGTAACAGAATTACATCTATATCACAAAAAAGAACGATTTCTATTTGTATATAGAAATCATTCTTTAATAATTTTTTAACTATTTATTCATTTTCTTGATTTGGAAACGTCAATGTAAACGTTGTCCCTTTTCCTTCAGTACTCATCACTTCAACTTTTCCGTTATGAAGTTGCATTAATTGATGAACAATTGATAATCCCAATCCTGATTCTCCGTACTTAGTACTCTTACGAGATGGATCTGCCTTGTAGTAACGTTCCCAAATATTTTCTAGCTGGTCTTTTGTCATGCCAATACCTGTATCAGTAATCCTAAAGATACTTTCATGGTAACCACGTTCAGCTGAAATATGAATCGTTCCTGATTGAGTGAATTGAATGGCGTTTTGCGTAATGTTAAAAATAACTTGCACAAATCGATCGTAATCCGCAAAAACCATTAAGTTTTTAGGAACACTTAATTCAATCTTATCGTCGGCTTCTATTGCTTTTTTTGTTAGTTGTTCAACGATGTTATTCAAAACAATAACCGCATCAAAATTACTTGGTGCTAGCGTAATTTGATTTGTCCTAATTTTTTCATAGTCTAAATTTTCATTGACTAATCGGATTAATCGCTTAGTTTCACTTTGCATTAGTTCAATGCTCTTCCCTTTGCTCTCTTCTGGAATTGCATCGTATGCTAGCCCTTCAAGTAGTCCGTTAATAGTTGTCAACGGTGTACGCATTTCGTGTGCAGCGTCAGCCATAAATTGTCTACGACGTTCTTCTTGACGTTTTATTTCTTTCTCTGATTCTTTCAATGAAGAAACCATGCCATCAAAATCTTGTGCCAAATCATCTATTTCATCTCGATGTCTACTTTCGATATGCACATCAAAATTACCATCAGCAACCATTCGAGTTGCACGTCTCAATCGATTAATTCTAGAAACAGAGTATCTCGCTAAAAGATAACTCAAAATAATTCCAGCGATAACAGAGACAATAAACGCAATAACCAAATTCTGAGTCATTTGACTCATATTGGATTGAATATTAGAAACATTGGCTCCAACCGATATAACCGCATATAATTTACCATTATAAAAATAAGGTTTCAAAATATCGGTCATATTAATTGCTTTCATATCTGTTTTTAATTGTCTATTAATATGCGGTGTACGGTGAACAACTTCACCATTTTCCAATTTTTTCCACTGCTCACTTGTAATATTGTCCTGTACCGCATTATCAGGATAGATAATTTTAGATTTTTTAGTATAAATAGTAAATCGAACATTTTGCGTTTTTAAAATTAATTCTGCATTTCTTAAATTATTTAAGTTTAAATTAAATTGCGTTTTTGAATCGGTTGTTTTTAAAACCATTGATTCTGACATTAAACTATCCGAGTAACCTTCCAATTGTGTCCATGTATTTTTATAGACCATATCACTCGTGAAATTTAAAAATAAAGCGCCAAATACAATGACCAATGTAATAATAACCGCGAAGAATGCTAACATTTGCTGATAAAGTAGCTTCATTAGTAACCAGCTCCTGAGTCATCAAATTTATAACCGACACCCCACACCGTTTGAATAACTTGTGGACCCACTTTTTCAATTTTTTGACGTAATTTTTTAATATGTGCATCAACTGTTCGTTCATCACCAAAAAATTCATAATCCCAAACTAATTCCAATAGTTTTTCTCTTGAAAAGACTTGTTTTGGTTTATTGGCCAACGTTTTCAACAAATCAAATTCTTTTGGTGTTAAATCATGAATTAAAACGTCTTGTAAGTATGCTTCTCGACGAGCTGTACTTAATTTAAAGTGAGTTGTGACAATATCAAAACTAGTACTTTCATTTTCTGTTTCATCGTCAGTTCCAACACTTGGTTTTTCTGCCCGGCGGTGAAGGGCCTTAATTCTAGCAATCAATGTTATTGGGCTAAAAGGCTTTGTTACATAATCATCTGCGCCCATTTCTAATCCAAGAACTTGATCACTTTCGGTATCGCGTGCCGTTAAAATAATAATGGGGACATTAGCTGAAACTTTTCGAATCGTAGAACTGACTTGCATGCCATCCATACCAGGCAAATTCAAATCAAGCGTAATCATATCCCAACTATCCGGATCTTCATTAAACATAGCAACAGCATCATTACCATCATAAGCGTACTGAACGTCCCATTTTTCTTTTTGAAAAAACATCGACATCATTTCAGAAACTGCCTTATTATCCTCTACCATCAATAATTTCATATTATTCCTCTTTCATTTCCAATTTAATGAAAATCATAATCTTATCTGCTACTTTGAGCGGTCTTATATTCCATTAGTATAACTAAATAATATGAATATTTTTAGTTTTTTTTCGTAATATATTTTAATACCATCAATTTTAATGTATTGTAACTACTTTTACTGTATTTTAGTAGCTGATGAACTGCTTACCTGGCTTGTACTACTACTAATAGCACTTGATTCTGAACTGCTTACGGCTGTATCTGATGACGCGTCGGCTTCTAAACTAGAGCTTGTTTCATCCGTTGAACTTGATTCTTCTACAGAACTTGCCTTTGCCTCCTGGCTTGATGCGCTGGATGACTTTTTACTTGCTCCCGAGTAAATTTTATTTGCTGAAGTTCCCTTATAACTTTGGTGTTGGATAATTACCTTTAATTTATCTGTTCGCTTAAGTAAGTTTCCTTCACTCGGCTCCGATAATATCATGTTTTTCCCAGACCATTTCTGTACAAATACAATTTCTATATGGTTTTTGTTGGCCCACTTTTGCGCTTCCGATTGAGATCCAAATTTAGGAACTTTTATATAAATTTCAGCTTGTTTCTTATCTTCAGCCTGTTTTTTTAATGCATGAGATAAAGTTTCTTCAAGTGAAACCAACTTTTTATCGGCTTGTTTCTTATCTGAAAGATCTTTTTTATAATCATCAAATACCTGATACTGCTCTGTCTGTGTGGCTAAATCTTTAGCTATCACTTCTTCAATTTGATTTAAAAAGGCAAGATTATTCCATGAATAGTGTAATTTACTGACAGCATTCGTATAGTCATCTATTTGCTGACTTGTACTTTTTTTCAAGATTTCTACATTACCTGACAAAGGGTCATACGTGGCTGTCTTCATGGCAATGGACATTACACCGTTTATTGCTATTGCATCTTTTGCCAAATTTTTTTGTAGTGTATAAATTCGATTGGCAAATTGATCTTTATTTGAAGAATTAATCAATAACTGATTAATGTACCCAAATTGTTCATTATTCAATTTTTGAATCGTTCCAGGGGTCACATTTACTTTAACTGTTTGTTCATCATCCTTAACAAATACATCTTGGTATAATGAATTCACTTTCACTTTTTTTAATAAATTATCATATTTTGTCTGGTAATCAGCACGTGAATTCTTAGAAATATTTGATAATGTATCATCTAATTTTTTCATTTCACTTGAAGTTGCTTTAGTCGTTAACTCCTCTGTTTTAATGTTGTAACTATCTGCATAAATTTCATTAAACTTTTGTTTTGCTTCTTTAGACTTAACATTAGAGTCGTAGAGTGAGTCTGGCGTTTGATTTGCCATTGTTAATTTTGAATTATCATTTTTGGACCAATCAAGACTAATTTGATACCGATTGATAACCGTATAGACGCTCCAAATACTCAAGCTAACCGCAATAAACAACAAAATACGATACGCCCACTTTAAAAATTGTCGTATCGATTTATGACTAGCTTGTTCTGGTTTAAAATCTGCTTTATTTTCTCGGTTAACAGTTTTTTTTCCTGTTTGCTTTGTCCCTCTTGATCTCGGTTCCATTTTTATTCACCCTCTAACGTCTCTTTAGCCGCCTTAATGCCATCATTAGCCTTGTCTAATTTTTTCTGAACATTATTTAATTTTTTCTGAGTTGACTGCTCCCATGAACCAATTTTATATGCTTCAGGTTTCTTGTGATATGAAGGATCCTCTAATTTTATTTTTAACGTGTCCTCAGCAATCTTTTTAGACAAATACGTTTTATATATTTTAGCTTTTTTTACATCAATTTTTTCTGGCTCTTTAACGCCTAACGTTACTACTTTATCGTTAGGTTCATATTGAGCTGCAAGACCAGTTCCTGACAATTGTATAACAGTTGATGGTTTTGTCCACTCACTATTATCAGCATTCTTTTCTTTTGAAAAATGTACCATTAGGTCACGATATAAATTAACATTTGTCATTGCAGATGCAGCATCAGTAATATAATGTCCTTTTTTCATTGGTTCATCATACCCTAACCACATCGAAATAGAAGTTGATTTAGTGAACCCATTCATCCAGACATCCATATTTGCATTCGCTGGAAATCCCGATGAAGCAGAATAACCGACGGTCCCTGTCTTCATTGCCTGATGAACATTATCAATTCTTGCAGAAGGCGCTGTCCCACCGGCATTAGGTACGCCTTCCATCATTGACGTTAGCATAAATGCTGTTGAGGCCTTCATAGCACGTTTACTATTTACCTCATATTTTTTAACACTATTATCTGAAAATTTTAGACTTGTGACGTAACGAGCCGCATGATAGGTTCCGCCATTTGAAACGGTGCCATATGCTGTCGCCATTTGTTCGGTAGAAACATCGAGTCCAATAGCCTGCGACCCCGCAGGTGCATTATTTTGAGCCATCCCTACTTGTGCTAAAAATTGGCTAGCCTTCGCACTCCCAACAGTATTTAACGTTCTAATTGCTGGTGTATTAGCCGAAACTCGTAATGCGTTTTGCATCGTTATTGATTTATAACTCACTTTATCAAAATTCTGAGCAACAAGATTAGTTCCCGGATAAGTATATGAAGTGCCATCTAAGGCATGTGTGGTTGCCCACCCAAAGTATTCAATAGCAGGGCCATAATCTAATAGTGGCTTAATTCCTGATCCTGACGAACGCTGCGTAGAAATTGCCCGATTATAACTGAAGGCAGTTTTTTGATGACGTCCACCATATTGAGCAACAATATTCCCCGTTTTAGGATCTGTAATTGTAATTGCAGATTGTTCTGCTGAATTTTGATAATATTTTTTATTATCAGCTAATTTTTTAACAGTCGCATTTTGCTTTGAATCAAGCGCTGTTGTAATTTGTAATGGAGTTTTAGCTAAATCGTACCCTTTATCGCTAACTTGTTCTAAGGCAGAAGTAACATAAGCATTATTTTCAAGAATTTTTTTTGTAACAGAATTTTCCATCCAATGGCGTTTCTGTAAATCTTTTGTCACTGATTCTGCGACAGCAATTTTATATTGTTTCTTTGTAATTACCTTATTCTCAAGCCCTGTTTTTAATATTATATTTCGGCGTGTTTGAACGGCTTTAGGGTTTGAATATAAATTATAGGTAGAAGGGGCTTGGCCCAATCCAGCTATAATTGCCTGTTGACTAATACTCAATTGTTTTAAAGTTTTACCAAAATACGTTTCTGAAATGGTCTGTGCCCCATATGATCCTTCGCCTAGACTCATTTTATTAACATAAAACTCTAAAATCTGTTTCTTACTATAATTATGGTATAACTGTTGCGCTAAGAAAAATTCTTTTATTTTCCGGTCTACAGTCCGATCTTTATTACTCGTTGAAAAAACAGTTAATTTAATTAACTGTTGCTCAATACTTGATCCACCTCGAGCTGACCCTTTACCTACAGCTGATTTAATGGAAGAAAGTCCCGCATTAAATAAGCCGGAGGGCGAAAATCCCGCGTCTTTGTAAAATGTTTGATCTTCTGTTGCTAATAACAGATTACTATATGTTTCAGGAATGTCTTTTGACTTAACATAAACTCGTTTATTCAGCGCTGAAGACCAAATTAACTGGCCATCTTTATCATACATATTTGAACTGGCATCAGATATTAATTCCTGACTTGTAACTGTTGGCACGGACTTAATAACTGTCGCAATATAAATACTTATCGTCGTAACTCCTAATAAAAATAAAACACCAAATATTGCAATAACTCTAAAAATCCACGGATGCCGATGACGCCATCTTTCTTTATCTTTCTTATTTTGTTTTACCATTATGCCATCCCCGATTCTGTGACACGAGTCACATCTCTTGCCATGACATTATTTATTATTTTTTCTATGTATAAATCTAAATTTCCCAATTTATTACCAACTAACAAAACGTAACCCCCTACTACTTTTCTTAACAATACAAAATCTGACTAATCCATTTCGATAATTGTATTGTAATCCTCTAACTATGTAAATTTTTATATCGTTCACAATTGATAACGTTCATATAAGTATTAAATCCTCATTTAACCGTGAGTCATCCCCATTTATATATGTTAAATATAACAATCATAATGACTATATACAAGCGCTAAACTGGATGTTTAAGTTAAGACTTGTATAACTTCTACCTCGTACGTTAAACTAGAGTAATTAAATAAAGAAAGTTTGGGGTTAATATGAAAAACAAAAAAATGATTGGTTTAATTGCAGTAATTATTATCATTATTCTTGGGGGAATTGGGTTCTTCTTCTACCATCAAAATGCAGAAACAACAAATGATACGGAAACTACTACTTCTTCATCAAGTGTAGCGTCAAACGTTGAACTACCACAACTTAGTTCAAAAGTAACAAAAAAAGAAGCTGTCGTAGATATTCAGACAACAAAGGGAAATATCAAAATCAAATTATTCCCGGAATATGCACCAAAAGCTGTGAAGAATTTTATTACTCATAGTAAAAAAGGGTACTATAATAATACCCTCTTCCATCGTGTTATTAACGAATTTATGATTCAAGGTGGCGATCCTAAAGGGGATGGTACTGGTGGCGAAAGTATTTATGGTCATACATTCGGTGCTGAAATTTCAAGTAACCTTTACCACATCCGTGGTGCTTTAGCGATGGCACAAACGTCAGAACCTGATTCAATTGGTAGTCAATTCTACATTGTTCAAAATAACCAAGATGTAAGTACCAGTGCTGATATTAAAGATGGCACACCGTCAAAAATTATTGATGCATACAAAAATGGTGGCACACCTTCACTTGATGGTACTTATACTGTCTTTGGTCAAGTTATCAAAGGGATGGATGTTGTTGATAAAATTGCCGCAGTTGCAGTTAATTCAAGTGATAAACCTACAACTAATGTTAAAGTTAAAACAATTAAAGTCCTCCAAGAGACAAAATAATCAGTTCAAATCTGCAGTCTCTTATAAAGTAACTATGTTACTATGAAGATACTAATAAAGGGAGGTTTTATAGATGTCAGATAAAATTCTAGTCGTTACAACGGAAAGTATTCCGGGTAGAGAATATGAAGTAATTGGGGAAGTTTTTGGCCTTACAACACAATCTAAAAATGTTATCAAAAACATTGGTGCCAGTCTTAAAAATATTGTCGGTGGCGAAATTAAGGCCTACACAGAAATGATGGCTGAATCAAGAGATACTGCTATTGATCGTTTACGCGACAATGCAGTAAGCATGGGTGCTGATGCAGTTGTTATGATGCGTTTTGATTCCGGTTCAATTGGTCAAGATATGCAATCAGTTGCCGCATATGGTACCGCAGTTCGATACATTAAATAATGAAAAAAAGTTTCAACAATGTACTAGGCCCTGTCAAGTTGACGGATGAAATAATATAAAATTTAATATGTTTCTAAATGGCTTTATCCCAGTAT